>JAITLF010000104.1 GCA_031278025.1 Treponema sp. | reverse complement strand
CCGCCGGAAAATGTGGCCGCCATGATGGAAGCCGCGCTGGAGGAATGACGCTCCCCGCCCTGAAGGGCGAGGTATCGTCGTTGGATAGGAAATTATTAATACTGCGCGGTTTCATACCCCGCTAACTATGTGGTGGTAAAAAATTCGCCCTGAAGGGCGGGGTATTACACCCGCGCATTCCAATAAAATAATGAGACAGGTAAACAATTCAAGCCCCTTCGCGGCCTTTTCCGCGAACGACACCCTGATGGAGAAGCCGTTCGTTTCCCCGGCGGACAAAGAGATACTCCGGGAACTGGGGAAACGTTACGCGGAAATCGCGGCGGACGAGGTAAACGAAGAACGAATACGGCGGATCAAAGACATGCACAGCCTCAAGCAGGTCCGCCCGCCTCTGTGGTTCGGCCAGATTCCCTGGCATGAATTTGACGGCGCGGGTGAGCTGACCCCGCGCTGCCGGGGGGAATGGGCCAGGGAAATGGAAACATTTTTCCGGCAGCAGCTTTTCCAGTGGAAGTATTTCCAGGGGGACATGATAGCCGAAGACGCCTACTATGTTTACAAGACCTTCTCCCAGACCGGCATAGGCATCGACATAGTAGAGGAGACGCTGGCTACCGATTCTAAAAATAACATAGTCTCGCATCATTACGAGGATCAACTGGACAGCGAGGAAAAGCTGGATGCCCTGAAGCCGCCGGAAGTTACCGCGTATCCGGAAAAGGACGCGGCGAATTTGGAGACAGCCTCGGAGATCCTTGACGGCATCCTTCCCGTAAAACTGCGGGGGCACGGCATTTACTACCAGCCCTGGGATATTATCGTCCGTTTCCGTGGCATACAGAATTGCCTTCTTGATATGGTGGATAACCCTTCTCTCATCCACAGCACCATAAAAAAGTTTAACGCCATCTACGAATCCCGGTATACCCAAATGGAAAGCCTGGGTCTTTTGGACTATAGTTTTCCCAACATGAACTGTACGCCCACCAATACCGGTGAACTTCCGGCTTCCGATTATGACGAAGGCAGGGTACGGCTTAAAGATGTATGGTGGTGCGGGACCGCGCAGATATTTGTGTCCGCTTCCCCCGCCATGAATGAGGAATTCAACCTGCAATATTTGCGCCCCTTTATGGAAAAGTGCGGCCTCTCCTATTACGGCTGCTGTGAGCCGCTGCACCAGCTTGTTCCCTATCTGCGGAAGATACCGAATATGAGGAAGATAGGCGCCAGCCCCTGGACCAATCTCCGCGTTCAGGCCGAGCAGACGGGCGGCGATTATGTGCTTTCCCGAAAACCCAATCCCGCCTTTGTCGCGGTGGACATCAACGCGGATGTAGTAGAAAAAGAAATAACCGAAACCATTGAGGTCTGCCGGGTAAACAACACCCCCTTTGAATATGTCCTTAAGGACATTAGTACCGTCAATTACCGGGTGGAAAATCTGGTGGAGTGGACAAGAATAGTAAGCGGGGTAATCGACAGGTATTACTGATGGGAGTTAGGAGTTAGGGGTAAAAAGTGAATAGTATTGAACGTTTTTACGCGACTATTGAACGGCGGCCGGTTGACCGTCCGGCGGCATGGCTCGGGATTCCTAGCCCCCAGGCCCAGCCGGGCCTCTTTGCCGAGTATGGGGTTGACAATCTCCGTGAGCTGAAACTGGCGGTGGGAGACGATTTTTATTCTGTCGCTATTCCGTACAGGTCGGATTACTCCAATTCCATTAGTTCCGCCTTTGACTGGTACCAGGATGGCAAGGTCCGCATTGCCGGCCGGACCCTTACCGCAGACGGCTGTTTCAAGAACTGCGAAACGGCGGAAGACCTGACCTTTTTCAAGTGGCCCGAACCGGAAAAATATATCGACCCGGAGGAGTGCCGCCACCTTGTGGAGCAGTCGCCGGAAGATAAGGCGGTTCTTGGGGTCCTCTGGTCCACCCACTTTCAAAATACTTGCGCCTCCTTTGGCATGGAAACCGCGCTGATGAACATGGTTTCCAACCCCGAACTTGTCGAAGCGGTAGATAACAGGATTATGGATTTTTTTCTGCGGGCCAATGAGGTTTTCTACAAAGCCGTATGTGGCCCCGCAAGTTCCGCCCGGAAAGGGGGAAGACACCTTCACGCGGTCCTCATAGGAGATGATGTGGGGACCCAGCGCGGCCTTTTGGTTTCACTGGCCCTGATACGCCGTTTCGTTATTCCTGGTTGCCGTGCCCTGGTAGAACAGGCCCACAGCTACGGCCTCAAGGTTATCTACCATTCTTGCGGTTCCGTGGCCGATGCCATCCCCGATATGATCGAAGCCGGCGTGGACGCGATTCATCCGATTCAGGCCCTGGCCGCCGGCATGGACGCGGCTAATTTGCGCGCGCGTTACGGGGACAGGGTTTCCTTCTGCGGCGGCGTTGATACCCAGCAGCTTCTGGTTCACGGCGCGCCGGAGGATGTGAAGGACAAGGTACGGGAACTGCGGGAACTGTTTCCTACCGGCCTCATCATCTCCCCCAGCCACGAAGCCATCCTGGACGATGTGCCGCCCGGGAATATCCGCGCCCTGTTTGAGGAGGCGGTGAGAGTCTGCTGATTGGAAGGCCGGTTAACCGCCGCATGTTTATTGGAAAGCGCGGGTGTAATACCCCACTTACTTAACAACGTTACGCACCTTGTCGCCGTGAGCGCCGATAACTTCCTGTTTTTTGGGATGAACCATTAAATCCATTCCTTCCAGAGGGTACGCGCCCATGAGGACATCTTCCTCATCGGGGAGGACCACCGCTTCGCATGCGGTATTCCGGTCTTTCCATCGGATTTCCACGTATTCCGTTATCCGGCTGGGAACCTTCCCTCCTCCGGCAACAATGGTTTCGCTTTTTTCTTTCACCTTAAGTCCCAGCTTTTGGCGGATTTCCTCGTTGATGACCAGGGTCCATGCACCGGTATCCACCACAGCGTTGACCGTGAGCCGCCTGACCTGATCCCGGGGCATATATCCTCGATCCGCGTCGTTTTGATCCCCGATGTTTACCAGGGTAATTTCCGTTCGTACTTCGCTCATATCGTTCTCTCTGCTTAAGTATACCGTGAAGGAAGCTCCCAAACAACTATACTGCTTTAGGGATGGAATTTAACAAACCGGACTTCGGGTTTTGTTACCAAGGTATCAAACAGCCAGGCGCAAGGGATTGAAGCGGTATCCTTTTGCCCGTTTTGGGGTGTCGGGCAAAAGATACAAGCGTAAAGCCCGGTCCGGCCACATCCAATGTTGACGTGGCCGGATGCGCCCAACATATATTTTCAAACCTAAGGCAGTATATCACGCCATCTCCCGCCTGCTGCCTGCTCATAATTTGGGGTCTGACCCCCTTATGTTTCCAACCGCGTTTATTCGAAAGTCCGGTTTATTCTGAATTACCTTGACAATTGTTCACAAATGGTATATATACATGTATATGAAAATTGATAACAAGCGGATTAAATTGAGCCGTATCGGTATCGGCTGCTGGGCCTTCGGCGGCGGGGAATACTGGGGAGACCAGAATCAGAGGGATGTGGACGCGGTGGTCCGCATGGCGGTTGAAAAGGGCCTTAATGTTTTTGATACCGCCCGGATGTACAACAACGGGGCCAGCGAGGTTTCTTTGGGGAAGGCCCTCAAGGGGCTGCGGGACAGGGCCTTTGTCATTTCCAAGGTTTCGCCCGCCAGGGCTTACCGGAAGGCCCTCAAGGAGGAATGTGAGATTTCCCTTCGCAGCCTGGGGACGGATTACCTGGACATGTATATGATGCACTGGCCCATCAACCCCCTGGGGATCAAGCACTTCACCGATGATCCGGCGATCATCGCCCGGCCTCCTTCTACCGAAGAAGCTTTCGCGGCCCTGGACGAGCTTAAGAAAGAGGGGAAGATACGCCATATCGGGGTGAGCAATTACGGCATCAAACAGCTCAAGGAAGCCGTTTCCTTTTGCCCCGGAATAGAGGTGAACGAGATGCCCTACAACATCATCTCCCGTGCGATTGAGGCGGAAATAATGCCCTACTGCGCGGAACAGGGCATCGAAATAATTTCTTCCATGACTCTTCAGCAGGGGATTCTTGCGGGGATATACAGGACCGCCGATGATGTGCCGCCCCACCAGGCCCATTCCCGGCATTTTCTCCAGGAACGGGGAAAGGGCGTTTCCCGACATTACGAGGCCGGGGCGGAGGAGGAGGTGTTCAGTACCGTGGCCCTGCTCCGGGAGCTTTCCGCGGAACTGGGGGTTTCGGTGGCCCAACTGTCGGTTGCCTGGGTTCTGGCGAATCCCCGTATTACTACCGCCCTTATCGGATCGCGGAACGAAAAGGAACTGGACGAAAATATCCGGGCGGCGGAACTGAAGCTGCCTGCCGGTGTACTGGAAGCGATTAACCGGTCAAGCCTTGAAGTATTGAAAAAACTGGGGAACAGCCCCGATTACTATGAAAATTCGGCGGAGAGCCGAATCTATTAGGCCGAACTTCGAGTTTTGTTACCGGGGCCGCCCGCTAAACAAAACGCGCAAGGGACAATTCCGTGCCGCCGTATAACGGCACATGGATACTTCCGCTAATTGCCAGACCCAGGGGGGGGGGCTGATGGAAGCGGAAATCCCGCAAGCCCCGGCAAGGGGCTGAGGAATTGGAACGGATAGCCCGGTCGCCGCGTAGCGGCGATGCGCCCAATATGATCGGCTTATGAGGCTTTTCGGGCAATAGAAAATACCGGAGGTAGAGAATGAAAGCGTTGGTGATGGAAGAATACAAAAAATTGCGGTACGCCGATATGCCGGATCCGCAAATTACGGAGGGTCATGACATTCTGGTTCGGGTTAAAGCGGCGGCGATCTGCGGTTCCGATGTCCACGGTTTTGACGGTTCCACGGGCAGGCGGAAACCTCCTGTCATCATGGGCCACGAGGCCGCCGGGGATGTTGCCGCTGTGGGCAGGGATGTAAGGCGCTTCAAAACCGGGGATCGGATTACCTTTGATTCGACTATTTACTGCGGTTCCTGTTTTTACTGTCTGAACGGCCAGGTCAACCTTTGCGATCACCGGACGGTCCTGGGGGTTTCCTGCGACGAGTACCGGCGGCACGGGGCTTTTGCCGAATACGTGCTGGTACCCGAACATATCTGCTATCCCCTTCCCCCGGCCCTTTCCTACGAGGAGGCGGCCATGACCGAACCTGCGGGAGTGGCGGCCCACGCTTTCAGGATCACCCCGGCCGGCCTTGACGAAACCATGGCGATAGTCGGCGCGGGCCTCATCGGCCTTCTCGTCCTCGGTATAGCGCGGGCTTCGGCCGCGGGGAAGATCATCGCCCTGGACACGGACCCGGCCAGGCGGGAGGCCGCCCTGGCGCGGGGGGCGGACGCGGCGTTTGATCCGGCCGACAGGGACCTTGACCGGAAGATCAGGGAACTGAGCGGCGGGCGCGGCGTCGACCGGGTTTTCGAGGCGGTCGGGGCAAGCGCCCCTATACAAACCGCCCTCGCCCTTGTCCGCAAAGGCGGCTCGGTAACGCTTATCGGCAATGTAAGTCCCAAGATAGAATTCCCCCTGCAGAGCGTGGTTACCCGCCAGATAAGCCTCTTTGGTTCCTGCGCTATCGCCGGGGAATACCCAATCGTTTTGGACCTTATGGCCCGGAAAAAAATAGACGTAGAATCCCTTATCAGCAAAAAGGCGCCGCTTTCCGAAGGGCAGCTCTGGTTCGATAAGCTCTACAACCGGGAAGACAATCTCCTAAAGGTGGTACTTATTCCATGAAAGACAAGATACGTTTCGGTCTTATGGGCTACGGAAAGGTGGCCAATCTTTACGTCCAGGCTCTGGCGGCTTCCGCTGCGGGGGAACTGGTTTCCGTCTGCGGGCGGAACGCGGAGCGGCGGGACAATTTTGCCGCCCAATGGAAGATCGCCTCCCGCGCCACGGCGGAGGAGATGGTGCAAAAGGACAGGGCGGACGCCGTCATTATTACCACCCCGCATCCCCGGCACCGGGACTGCGCAGTGGAGGGCTTCGCCGCGGGCGCCCACGTGCTGGTGGAAAAGCCCATGGCTTTGACCGAAACCGAATGTAACGACATTATCGCCGCCGCGAAAAAGGCGGGGAAATGCCTTTCGGTGGTGAGCCAGCGCCGCTGGTTTCCCGCCTGCGTCCGCGTCAAGGAGGCCATTGCCGCGGGGAAGATCGGCAGGCCCGTTCTGGCCCAGCTCACCATCCTCGGCTGGCGGGACAAGGCCTACTACGACAGCGATCCCTGGCGGGGAAAATGGGCCACCGAGGGGGGCGGGATACTGATCAACCAGGCGCCCCATCAAATCGATCTGCTCCACTGGTTTATGGGGCCTTTTGGGGAGATACAGGGTTTTTGGGATAACTTTAACCATCCCTATATTGAGGTGGAAGACAGCGCCGTCGCCGCGATCCGCTTTAAGAGCGGCGCCCTGGGGTCGGTGCTGGTAAGCAATTCCCAGAAACCCGGTATTTACGCGAAGGTACATGTGCATGGCAGTTCCGCCTACTCTACAGGGGTACAAACCGACGGAGGCGCCATGTTTATCGCGGGGATGAGCGGCGTTGCGGACCCTCCCCTGAACGATCTTTGGACCATTGAGGGGGAACAGTCCCTTTTGGACAAATTCCGCAAAGAGGACGAAGCCTTTTTCCGGGAACTGGAAGCCCGGGGTTCCGCCATAACCCACTTCTTTACCTGCCAGCTTGACGATTTCTGCGGTGCCATCAGGGACGGGCGGCCCCCGGCGGTAAGCGGCGAAGACGGCCGGGAAACGGTACGATTCATCGAGGCTGTCTTCAAAGCCGGAAAACCCGCCGGCTTTGACGGGAATACCAGTATAAAGGGTTGCTTTCCCAAAACTGAAGTTTTGGGAAAGCAACCTTGAAATTCGCGGTTTTGCAAGGCTGAAAGCCTGAAAAACCGCACGAACCTGTCCCAAAACCGTGCCCCCGGCTATGCCGGGAACGTGAGCGCACAGTCAATTAGTTTTGGGACAGGTTCAAGGTATAAGATTTTTTTACTACACGAATTTTCGGTTCGGCCACACCAACAACTCGAACTTTTGATTCGTTAAGAAGGTTGCCGGATCCCTGTAATAGTGATATACTCTCCATAATAATGGACACGCGGCGGCTTTCTTGCAGGATCATTCCGGCTGTTATTGTCTCGGTTTTTATTATGAGCGCTGCCGTTATTTTTGCCTTTAAGTACGGCCGGGCCCCGGCTATTCCGTTGTTTTTTGAAGCAAATGAGGCCGATAACCGGCTGATGTTTTTTCTCAATTATTATGTCCCCCTGTTTGTTTTTTTCGCGGCGGTATTCGGCTGTCTCTACGGTGAAGATTTTCTGTTCCGCGGCATCTGCCTTGTTATAGGGTTTGCCGCCGCAATTATCGCCGGGTATGTGCTGGATGACCTCTTTACGATCAATATTTGTATTTACAGCGCCTATGTGCTAATGAGCGCCGCCGCTTTTTCTCCGCCTAAAAATTATATCATTAGCGGATTATCAATAATACTGTTTACCATCTTTTCGTTTCATCCTCCGTTCATGGGGTTTGTCCAGGCAGGACTGCGCTTTGCAAATTATTCTGCCGATCAGATTACTCTGCTTGTGCTGTATATGAGTTTGCTTGCCGCCGCGATGGCCATGATTCGTTATCTGGCTGAACGATACGCCGAGAGCAATGAAGAAATTTTCCATTTGAATCAGGTGGGTACTAAAATGCTGCTCTTTAATCACCGCCTGCAGGAATACATAAGAAATTACGGCGATGAGGCGGTAAGAAAGGACCGGCTGCGTTTTACCAGCGAGCTTCACGATAGCTGCGGTTATGTATTCACAAATATTATTGCCATTACCGATGCGGCGATTAGCTGGTCGTCGATGGAAACGCAGAAAATGCAGGATACGTTCCAGCTTATACAAAATCAGGCCCGGGAGGGCCTTAAAAAAACAAGGCAAACCCTGCACATGATCCGGGAGATCCAGTCTCCCGGTTCAGGAAGCATAGAAACCATTTACGAGATGAAGTCGATATTTGAGGAAGTAACGGGAATAAAAGTTGAAATAGAAACAGGAAACATTAAATTTGATTATGGGCCGGAAGTGAACCGGTCGCTTATTCGTATTATACAGGAAGGATTTACCAA
>JAITLF010000007.1 GCA_031278025.1 Treponema sp. | reverse complement strand
TTGCTCTTTTCTTCGGTCTTTACCTGGGCAAACACCAGCCGGTTTTCGGTTGCCCAGGCGCTGACCAGGTGGATAGCCTTGCTCCCCTGCCGGGTATGAAAGCTCCCCCGCACGGTTTTTCCGTCTATGGCTATCACTTCCCGTTCCTTCTCCTGTTTTATCGCCCTCACCTAGGCCATAAAACACCGTTCAATGTCCCGAGGGTCAAGCCGGTTAAACACCCGGCGGTATACATCGTGTTTGGGGATACCGTGTTTCAGGGGGAGGAACCGTTTCAGCCGGGCTTTTTTGGTTTTTCCGTACAGTTCGATGTCTTCCCAGCCCTTGGCGAAGGCCATGACGGCCAGAAGGGTGATGACGATACCTTCGATAAGGGGGCAGCATTTCTTGCGGTCGATTCGCGGGTTTTTGACATCGTTAAAAAAGTCGATTATGGGTGGTACGGTTTCGGGGATCATAATTGCCTCCAGTCTCACCTCTATCGGCTTTTTTTATCCCTTCTTTACTCCTTTTTTAATGCGTTTATCCTGGCGCGCCGACCCCGGGCCCTTCCATTGATCCGCCGTATTGGTTATACTTATAGAAAATTATGAAAAAGCTTGTCCTGCTCAGGGTTTTCGCGGTCTTCACGGTTATCATTGCGGTCATGATCGGGGCGGGCCTGGGTTTATCCCTGGCGGAAACGGCGAATATCAAGAACCAGGAAAATTTTATCGAATTCGCTCCGGCTCTGCCGACCAAGATACTCGATATTAACGGGATTCTTATCACCGAGTTTTCCGCGGAGGAAAAACGGGAACTGGTTTCCTTGAGCGATCTGCCCCGGCACCTTATCTACGCGGTGTTGGCCCGGGAAGACCCGGATTTTTACAACCACCGGGGATTCAGCATACGGGGGATAGCCAGGGCGTTTTACGGACAGTTGACGGGTAAAACTCTGGGGGGCGGCTCGACCATCACCCAGCAGGTGGCCGGGACCCTCTATACGGACCGTACCGAAAAATCCTATTCCCGAAAAATACGGGAACTCTGGTGGGCCATTCAGATGGAAAGACGGTACACCAAAAACGAAATTCTGGAGATTTACCTCAACTATATGTATATGGGGCCGGGGGTCTACGGGGTAGAGGCCGCGAGCAAATTTTTCTTCGGCCACAGCGCCAGGGATATTACCCTGGCGGAGGCGGCGATCCTGGTGATACAGCTTTCAAGCCCTGCGCGGTACAATCCCCTGGATAATCCCAATGTGGCAATGAACCGCCAGCGGACGGTCCTGAACCGCATGGTGGAACTGGGATATACCACCGCCGAAGCGGCTGACGGGTCTTTTAACGAATACTGGGACAACTACGATTATACCCGGGCTTCGACTTCGGCCTATTATAACCGGGAAGACAAGGCTCCCTGGTTCAGCGAATACGTGCGCCGGGAACTGGACGGCATGATGTACGGGACCATGGATTATTACCGGGACGGGTATACCGTACAGACCACGCTGGATTTGAATTTTCAGGAGGCTGCGGAAAAGTACATGGCCCAGGGGCTTGAAAAGGCAAACCGGGAATTTTCCAGGTCCAGGGGAACCAGGCTGGATAAGGCGGAACAGGTATATATTCCTGTCGTGGATCTCCTCTCTCTCTACTTCAACCTTGACGCCATTCACGCGACTTCGGACGCCCAAACAGAACAGAAGGCCAGGTCCCGGTACACCGGGACCGTGAACCCGGTAGTGGATATGGCGGCCCTGCTCTTCGGCCTGCCGGATCTGAAAGTTATAACCAATACCGCCTATGGGGAGATGAAAACCGCCGCCGAAAAAAATGTTGTGGAAGGGGCCCTCATCACCATAGAAAGCGAGACCGGGTATATCAAGGCTATTGTCGGGGGATCCAAATACGATGAGTCGAACCAGTTGATACGGGCGACCCAGGCCAGGGTCATGCCGGGCAGTTCTTTTAAACCCCTGTATTACTCGGCGGCTATAGACAGCCGGCAGTTTACCCCTTCAACGTTGATCTACGATCTTCCCATCGTTTTTCATAATGAAGACGGTACTCCCTATCTTCCCCTGAATTTCCGGGGTGAATGGAAAGGCCCGGTCCTCCTCTACAGCGCCCTGGCCAATTCCATGAATGTACCATCCCTGAAAATTTTAGACGCCATAGGCTTTGACGCGGCCATAGACCGGGCGGCGGATCTCCTTATGGTGTACGGCGCCGAGGCCAAACGGCGGACATTCCCCCGGCTCTACCCCATGGGTCTGGGTACTATTTCGGTAGCTCCTATTCAGATAGCCCGGGCTTACGCGGTCTTCGCGAACCAGGGGCAGGATGTAACGCCTATAGCCATACGGCTTATAGAGGACCGGAACGGCCGGGTAATCCTGGATACTGAACGGGAATTGCGGCTGAAACAGCGCCGTATGGGAAGTGATATTCAGATCATAAGCCGGCAGAACGCCTATGTCATGACGGGGCTCCTGAAAAAGACTCTGGATATAGGCACTCTGGCCTCGGTGTCGGGAAAATTCGCCTTTCGGGATGAAAACGGCGCGCGGTACCGTATCCCCGCGGCGGGTAAAACCGGCACCACCCAGAACTGGTCCGACGCCTGGGCTGTCGGGTACACTCCTTATTATACCACTGCCCTCTGGTTCGGCTTCGACAAACCCGGAAATTCCCTGGGGCTCTCCCTAACCGGGGCGACCCTGGCCGGGCCGGTTTGGGGGGACTATATGCGGGAGATACACCTGGGGCTTCCGGCGAAAGACTTTGTCCGTCCTCCTGACGGGCTTATAGACGTAACGGTCTGTACCCAAACCGGACTCTTAACGACGCCGGCTTGTCCCGGTTCCGTCACCCTCACCTATTTGGAGGGAACCCAGCCTATGGCCTATTGTAATGAACACGGGAATGTCCCGGCCGCCATTGCCGCCTCAAACAGCCTGAATTTCGACGCCATCGGAATTGATGACGCGGCGATTTTACAGGACCTTAAGATGCCGGAACTGGACCTTGATTTTCTTCCTCCTTCCGTAAATCAGGCGCGGGATCAGCCGTCCCGAACCAGTACGCGGCAGAATCAGAGAAACCAGCGGGACCCGAGAAACCGGAACGCCTCCGGGGACCAGGAGGGGTACGGCCTGGAACTGCCGAGTTATAATCCGCTTTTAGATTGAAAGCCGTGGAGGGTCTATGCAAGTTCCTATACAAGACATCATCGTAAGAAAACGGATACGCCATGACATGGGGGATATTCCCGGTCTTGCGGAAAGCATGAAACGTTACGGGCAGATCAACCCTATCATGATAAGCAAAAAAAACATTCTGATAGCCGGGGGCCGCAGACTGGAGGCCGCCAAATACCTGGGCTGGAAAACCATCAACGCGGTGATAGCGGATGTAAATGAAAAAATCGCCCGGCTGGAATACGAAATTGAAGAGAATATTCAGCGGCAGGAATTTAACGACGAGGAAATTATCCAGGCTACCCAGGAACTTAATAAGCTGAAAAATGCCGGCTTCTTCAGGAAAATTTTTAATATTATCGCATCATTTTTTAGAAAAATTTTTAAAATTCCCGAATAAGTCCAAGGGACTGGAATAAACTTCAAAACACGTTGTATGATATAGTGCTTCTACTTGTAAGACACCAATGGGCCGGGGGCGTTGCGGGGGTGGTAAACCCCCGCAGAGGGGGATAGCGCAAGACTTGCCGCCTAGGGCTTCAAGTCTTTGCTAATGCGGCAAGGCTGGAGCGAAGGGGGAAACTTCCCCCTTCTTAATACTTTTCTTAAGTAGAAGCGCCATACAAATATTGTCGCGCTTGGGGATAAAAATACTTGAAAAAGCTAATTGAATCTATTCAGTTATCTGTTGAGAGCTTTATTGGACGGCTTAATCTCGGGATGCGGGGTAAGCTTATCATCATTTTTGTTGTTATCAAGGTGATACCCCTGGTATTGCTGTCGCTGCTGGCCTGGGGTCAGACCCGGCGTTTGGGGGATGATCTTATCCGGTATATTGGGGAACTAACCGTTCAGGCGAATAACGCCCTGCACACTACCGGCAATATCGCGGTGGACGATTCTTCCAAGGCCCTTATCAACCTTGCCACCGCGGAAATCGAACGTACCAGTACCGATATGGCCAGGCGGGTTGCGGACTTCCTCTATGACCGGGATGACGACATACTCTATGCGGCCGGACTTGAACCTTCCGAAGCGGCCTACCGGCATTTTGTGAAAAGCAAACAGGGAACTCTGGTTAAACCCGGCGAATGGGTACTGGCGGCGGACGGAAAATCATGGATTCCCAAAGAGAAGCCGCAGGAAGCCTATATGGTCGTTTCTTCCAACCAGGAAAACGATACCAGTTTCCATTACCGGCCTCCCGATCCCTTCGAGACCGAAGAACGCCCCTTATACCTGGAGATGACCTATATCGATCTCGACGGGAACGAGCTTGTTAAGGTAACCTCATCGCCGCAGATGGACCCGGTAAAGAAGAATGTGGCCGACCAGAAGAACACGTATGTAAAGGCGGAAACCTATTTTGCGGAACTTAAAACCCTGAAACCCGGGGAAATTTATGTCTCCGACGTGATAGGAGCCTATGTCCGGTCCCACTTTATCGGCATGTATACCCCGGAAAATGTCAAAGCCCGGGGGCTGGAATTCACCCCCGAAGAGGAGGCCTACGCCGGGGAGGAGAACCCTTCGGGCCGGCGTTTCAAAGGGAT
>JAITLF010000363.1 GCA_031278025.1 Treponema sp. | reverse complement strand
CGCAAAAGTGTTTTTCCGCTGCGCAAAAATGTTTTTGCGGCGCGCAAAAGTGTTTTTGCGGCGAAAAAACCTGGGTTTGCCAGACGTAACCTTGAGTTTGCCAGACGCAACCGTGGGTTTACGGGTTGTAAAGAGCGGTGCGGGATCAAAAAAACCGGGCCGCAAACAGGCGAACCCGCGTTTTATGGTTCCATAGGCGGGCGAAAGCCTCCCGGAGACAAGCCCGCTGAGGTTATTTTAATACCGAATCAACCAGGCGCTGAAAATTGGAATCCAGGATTATTTCCTCGTCCTTGAAGGCGGCGGCGTTGATATAATTGACGCCGTTTCGGGACTTGATAACCGGTTCCGCGGGGCTTAGGTCTTCGGGAGGGACGTTCTTCTGCGTAAAAGGCCGGTACACCAGGGACATCCGGTAATTCTCGTCGAGAATTTCCAACTTGGCGGGTTTGGCCGGCGGCCCCGCGGACGCTTCATCCCCGCCGGCACCGGAAATCCCGTGCCTTCCCGCATCAGATTCCAGGTCCGAAAGCATGGTAACAAAGGGAGAAACGATTTCCAAATCGGACAGCGGGTTCTCCCCGGAAGCTCCGGTTTCGTTTTCGGGCAGGGGGGCAAATTCGATCTCCCTGGCCACGGCGTCGATGTCCTCCCGGGGATGGGGAGTTTCCCGCGCCTCCGATCCCGCCGCTTCCGCCGGCCCTCCCGGTTCTTCGATCCCTTCAAGCTCTTCGATCTCTTCCAGTTCCTCTAATTCTTCGGGAATTTCCTCATTTTCAACCGGTCCGGTTTTAGAGGTATCCTCTGCTGTCGCCACGTTTCTCTCCTTGCCCGACGTCAATTTTTCGGTTTCTCTCGTATCTTTCACTTCTTTCGTATCTTTCATTTCTTTCACGCCCGTATCTTTCGTATCCTTCATGCCGGCGGAATTCCGGGTAAACGTCAGTATCCGCCTGCCGGATGCCCCCGGACGCTTTTCCTGGGTAACCTGGGTCCAGGTTACCGTATCCGGGCGCGGCGGATTTTCCGGGAGTTTGTCCCCCCCAAAAGGATCCGTCCGGCTCAAGACCGGTTCTGCGCCTTTCGTCCGCAGAACCCGCTTTACGATTTCCTCAACCCGCGCCTCGGTAAAAACCGAGGCCGGCGGCGCTTCCGTACCGCTGCCGATAATGGCTGCAAGCCCGGTCCACGCCTCGTCAATGCAGGCGTCAATCTCCGCTTCCCGGCGCTTCCCGCGCCGGCCTTTGATGCCCCGTTTGATTTCCATGCGCACCGCTTCCCGGCGCTGTTCAAGTTCCCGGCCCCACCGGTTCCAATCCCCCGTCCCCTTGCGGTTACGGTATTCTTCAATAAGCGCGGCCTGCAGGTTTTTTATCCGGGCCCGGACGATAGTCATGGTATCCTGCCGGAAGTTGACAATCAGGAAGACCGTCAGATAGGCGGTACAAAAAAAGGAAATCAGCAGGATGATCCGTACGGCCCGCGGGAAAAAAACAAAAGCCCCCTCCACCAGGCGGCCTACGTACATTCCCTGGGCGGTACGGGAAGAAATCAGCGCCGGACCCGTACCGGCCTCCGCCGGATTCAGGGGGGTAAGATGCAAAAGCTGAAGCCGCCATAGGGAAGCAACGGCGGTGAGTATCCCCTGGGTGCCGGTATCGGGAAGCCCCAGGATGATGCCTGCCGGAGCGCGGAGTACCGCCGCCTTCTCCCCGGCGGCGATACGCCCCTCGCTGGCCAGATGTTCGGACACCGCATCGATAGACAGGGAAAAAAGGGCGGTTCCCCGGTAACCATCAGAAGCGTCGTAAAAGGGCAGGGAAAAAATAAGCCCCCCTCCCTTCTCGTCCGGAATTATCCGGGATTCCCCCCCGCGCGGAACGGCAAGGGTTTCAAAGGGCAGCCCTTCCGCGCCGCCAGGGTAATTACGGTACGAAACACGGCCCCCGGATTGCCTGAGTATATCCTGGCTGTAGGTTGAGTAGTGAATCCCCCCGCCCCCCGTGTCAATAAACCGCACCCCCCGCAGTCCCCGGTGGGTTTCCACAAGACGGCCGTACAGCCGGGAACGCTCCAGGATGTCATCGGCGCTGTGATTCGGCAGGAAACTACGCCGCACCGCCGGTTCCCTCAAGGTTGCGGAGAAGCGGTTCTGGAGTTCCCATAAAAAATCCTGAAGGGTCATAGTATCCTGCCCGATCTCCCGGCGTACCATCCTAATAAGAGAAGGATTATAGAATCCGTCCGCAGTGGGATCGAAAAAGCCGTAGGCCAGCCCGCTGAAGACGGCAAAGAGAACTATGGCCGCAACAAGGCTTATCAATACTTTATTCGACAGCGTCACGTTCAGGTTCCCTATAATTCTACCTTTCGATACCTTATTATCGGCGTTTAGACTAATCAGCGTTAATCGGTTAGACTGAAGGGTATATGAAACAACTCATAGATAACCGGGAAAAGCCCAAAAGGGCGCTGCTGGTGGGTATCCGGGACGAAAAGATCTCCCGGTCGGAGTCCGATTCCCTGTCTGCGGAACTCGCGGGCCTGGCGGACACCCTGGGATTTGAGATAGCCGGGCAGGAAACGGCCCGGGTACGGGAGCATACGAGCCAATTCGGGATGGGATCGGGGAAGGCCCGGGAAATCGCGGAAAAGGCGGCGGAGTTGGGGGTGGACTGCGTTGTTTTTGACCGAGATATTAGCCCGTCCCTCCAGCGGAACTGGGAGAAGCTGACGGGTATAGCCGCCGTGGACCGCCAGGAACTCATCATCAGGATATTCTCGCAGCGGGCCAGAACCAGGGAAGCGGAACTCCAGGTTGCCCTGGCGGAACAGACCTATTCCCTGCCTCGGTTAAGCCACAAGTACATAGACCTTTCCCGCCAGCGGGGAGGCCGCTATGGGACCAAAGGCTCCGGAGAGACCCGGCTGGAAACGGACCGGCGGCTGGCGTTGCGGCGCATACAGCAGCTTAGGGAGGAATTGGCGGAGGTCCGCAAACAGCGGGCGGTCCAGCGGAACAAGCGGCGGAAGGCCGGCATCCCCTCCTGCGCCCTGGTGGGTTATACCAACGCGGGAAAATCGTCCCTCCTCAATGCCCTGACCCTTCCGGGAGCAGCTTCCCCCGGCGAGGGCGTCCTGGTGGAGGACAAACTCTTCGCGACACTGGACCCCACAGTGCGGCGTATGAAAACCCGCGGCGGGAAGCCCATCCTCCTCATTGATACGGTGGGTTTCATACGCCGCCTTCCCCATGACCTGGTGGACGCCTTCCGCGCCACCCTGGAAGAAGTTTCCCTGGCGGACATCCTCATCCACATCCTGGACGCTTCGGACCCGGAAGCGGACAAGTACTACGAAACCACCACGGCCGTACTGAGGGACCTGGAAGCGGACCGGCATCCCATGGTCGTTGTGCTTAACAAGATTGACAAGCTGGATGCCGGGCCGGACGGTGGGCCGGACGACGGCCCGTCGGACGGCCTTGGGGAACTTCAGAGCCGGTATCCCGGCAGCATCCCGGTTTCAACCAGGGACCGCCGGGGGCTTGATGAACTTGTCCGGCGTGTAGAAACTGAGGCAGCGAGGCTGTTCCAAACCTCCGGGAAGCCCTGAGCGGGGGTTACGGGGGCTCCGCGCGGACCCCGGCGGGGTCCGGGGCGGAGCCCCGCGGGGAGCAGGGAGAGGCCTGCGGGTTACGGGCGGCGTCTCCCGTGGCGCCAGAGGCGCCTCCCGCGCCTGCGTGGCGCTGCCCCGCCTTATTTTCCTGATATTAGGAGGCAGATTATGAATTTCGATGTTCTTTCGGCAAAACGGTATTCGGTACGGAAGTTCAAACAGGTTCCGGTGGAACCGGAAAAACTCGCGCTTGTTCTGGAGGCGGGGCGTAACGCTCCTACTGCAGCCAATAAGCAGCCCCAGCGCATCCTGGTAGTTACCCGGAAAGAGGGCCTTGCAAAGGTAGATCGCGCCACACCCTGCCGCTTTGGAGCGCCCCTGGTTCTGATCATCTGTTATGACAAGAACGAATGTTGGGTCCGTAAATTCGACGGCGAACATAGCGGCTGGGTGGACGCCAGCATCGTTACTACCCAGATGATGCTCCAGGCGGCGGACATCGGGCTCGGCTCCACCTGGGTGATGCACTTTGACCCCGCCGTTGCGCGGGAAGCCTTCGCCCTGCCGGAAAACTTCGTGCCGGCGGCAATGCTGGTAATGGGATACCCCGCTCCGGATGCCGCCCCCGCAGACCGGCACGCCCTACGGCATCCCCTGGAGAAGATCGCCTGTTTTGAGGAACTCCCTAAAGCATGATGAAGCCATGACCGCCGCCGCACTCCTCCGCCGTATCGCCGCATCCCGCCATTGCGCAGCCCTGACCGGGGCGGGGGTAAGCGTCCTTTCAGGCCTGCGGGACTTCCGGGGAAAGAACGGCCTCTATAAGAAGCCGGCTACGGACTTTCCCCCGGCCCTGATGTTCGATATGTCCTGGTTCGAGAAGGACCCCTCCCGGTTCTACCGGTACGCCGGTCCCTGGGTGTATACGGCCCATGAAAAGGAGCCTTCGGCGGTGCATACCGTTCTGGCGGCGATGGAACAGCGGGGTTTCCTTAAAGGGGTGATCACCCAGAATATCGACATGCTCCATCACAAGGCGGGAAGCCGCCGGGTAATTGAGGTACACGGTTCGCCCCGTATGCATTACTGCCTCCGCTGCCCGGGCATCAGGATGGGGTATGATGAAGCCTCTGCCCTGGTGAGGGCCGGCGGTATGCCCCGCTGCCCATGCTGCGGGCGGGTCCTGAAACCGGCGATAACCTTCTTTGGGGAAGCCCTTCCCCTGGATGCCCGGCGGGAAGCGGAAACCCAGGCCCAGGATGCGGACCTGCTGCTTGTTCTGGGGACCAGCCTGACGGTGCGCCCCGCCGCAGACATCCCCCATACCACCCTCCGCTACGGGGGCGCGCTGGCCATAGTCAACGAAACGCCCACTTCCCTGGACGGGAACGCAATCTTCCGGGCGGAAGATTTGGGGGAGGTCTTTGGGGAACTGGGGGAACTTCTTACTTCTTCGCCTGAGTTTTCTTGAGAAACTTTTCGTTCTCTACGATGAATCGTTCGTGAGTGCCTTCGCCTATTTTACCGGCCTCGTCCCAGGCTTCCACCCGGAAAAGGAGGCGGCGTCCGCTTATTTCCAACAGTTCCCCAGCGGCCCGGACGGTCATACCCGGCGGAGTGGCGGCTAGATGCTTCACGGTAACTTCCGTACCCACGGTGGAAAATCCCGCCGGAAGGGCCGGGTCCGTTGCGGCGACGGAAGCGCCTTCCATGAGGGCAATCATGGAAGGGGTAGCGTAGACCGGAAGCCCGCCGGATCCCCAGGATTCGGCGGTATTGTCGGAGGTAACGGTTTCGTGTAATTCGCCCTTCATGCCGGGCGCAAGCAGCGTAATAAAGTCCATGCCCGTATCATACCTATTTTGAGGGCCTGGGCAAAGCCTACGAATTCTCAGGAACTGTACACTTCCTTAGGACAAAAAAAGAGTCCATTCGCTGTAGAATGGACTCTTACCTCACGGGAGCGACGGGGCTTGAACCCGCGATCTCCGGCTTGACAGGCCAGCGTGATAAACCAGCTTCACTACGCCCCCACAGTTTTTTAAGCATACCGGAAACAAAAACAACTGTCAACCGGGCTTCAGGGTAAAAACAGGGCGAGCGCATTAAACATCTCAGGGAGCAGCCGCCACAGCTTTCCTTACCGCCGCCGGCGGCTACGGCGGCGGCTACGACGGCAACGGCGCCGCTGGCGGCGGTACCGGTAGTACCGGCGGCGGGGCCTGCGGTGTGTAAACCTGGGTTTTTGCGCAGCGGAAAAGTGTTTTTGCGCAGCGGAAAAGTGTTTTTGCGCTGCGGAAAAATGTTTTTGCGCTGCGCAAACCCGGGTTTCTGATCAATAAACCGGGGCCCGGCAACACGGAGCCCCAGCGGGGGTATTCTTTTTTAATGCGCTCGCCCTGAGGGTAAAAAGCGCCCCATCAGCGCATTTTGAGGTTTTACGTGGGAAGCGCAACAGATTCCTACCGTAGTTTTTTCCGTAATTTCCTGCGGTTCTTCCGGTTGATTTCCCTTTTTTCCTCCCAGGCGGCGTCGTGAACAGGCGGAACGCCTTTATCCGGGTAGCGGAACACCGGTTCCCGTCCGGGCAGCCGGGAAACGATGATAAGCCAGATGCCGCCGCCGGCTATCATCATAAAATTCAGTATCTGCCCGGTGGTAAAGTTGAAAAGCGATGAAAACAGGGCCGGGGGAATTCCATTTTTCACCAACTCTATCCGGTAGCCCAGGTCGGCGTCAGGCTCCCGGAAGTATTCCAGGATGAAACGGATGGCCCCATACCCGGCGATGTAGATTCCGGCCAAAAAACCCTTGAAGGGCTTCCTGTTCCTGAGAAGCCAGATGATAAGCCACAACACCACTCCTTCAAAGAGGGCTTCGTACACCTGCGAGGGATGGCGGGGCAAATTCACCATGGTTTGGCCGGCTATGTCTATGCCAGCTTGCCCCGCGATTTCCCGGACCCACGGCTCCGCAGTGGAGAACTTCTGGGCTTTGGGGAAGATCATCCCTAGCGGGCCGGCAGTAACCCGCCCATAGAGTTCGGCATTGGCAAAGTTGCCCAGCCGCCCGAAGGTATAGCCGAGGGGGATACTGGCCCCGAACATATCCGCGATTTCCCGGCCATCGAATCGCTTCATCTTTGAATAAATCACGAACCCTATGATGCCGCCGATAACCCCGCCGTGGTAGCTCATGCCCGCGAGCCCGGTAAACTGTCCGTTCCGAAAGGGCCAAAAGATGAGCCAGGGCTGCCGGATATAGATGTCGCTCTGCTCATACACCAGGGTAGAGAAGATTCGCGCTCCCAGGATCAGCCCCGCAATTCCCACGACGAAAAGCCCCGAAAGCTCGTCTTCGGTCATGGGAAAATTCCGTTCCCGCACTTGTTTCCGGTAGAGCAGGAAAGCGATGGTAAAAGCCACGATATACATGAGACCATACCACCTGATCGGCAGGCCGGGAATGATCTCCGGATGAAGCCAGGAAGGAAACGGGATTGATAATAACATGGCGCCTCGCTACGGTTTGAATCCTTGGGCCATAGCCTTGGATAAGGTGAATTTCAAGAAAGTATTTTCTTTTTTGAGTTTGATAATTTCGAGCTGCTGGGTTTTTACCATCTCCAGAAGGTCCCCCTGGGTCATGGCCCCGCTGTTGAGCAGCTCTTCCACATATTCGGTCTTAGTCTCAAAATCGATCGCCGCTTCCAGGGCCGCTTCCTGGAAACTCTCGTCTATGTTCCGTCCCCCCAGGTCAAACCCTTCCTCTTTGGATTGGAGTATCTTGTCGGCGATGCGGTAGATAGCCTGGGACAGGAGAGACTGGGGCTTGTAGAGAATGATGGGGAGCCGGGAAGCAAGCGCCGTATCCTGCAACACGTCCCGGTAGATGATGCCAAGATGCTCTATCTTGAAGTCCAGGTATTCCTCGCAGGACCGGCGTATCTTCAAGGCCACGTCCGCATCCTTAGGATCGTCTATCATGTTCATGATGATCTGGGGATGAAAATGAGCCGCGCTTTTCCGGAACCGTTCATAGGATTTGGAATCCCGTTTGGCGATTTCCTTGAGCAGTTGGGGTATGTAAAGCCGGCTTTTGCCGGAAGTGTCCTTCCGTACCTGTTCCAGATAGGTATACGCCGCGGTTCCCTTGGGAAACAGGGTATACATCAGGCGGAAAACCGTATTTTTCAGGAAGACATAGGCATTCAAGGTAGCGGTAACCGCCGGGGTGGTTACCACAATCCCCTGCCCGGAAAGAAGGAAGAAGTCCAGGATAGCCTGATGCGTTCCGGCCCCCAGGTCCAGGACAAGGATATCCGTATCGGGCAGGGCCAAAAGCCGCCTGATCAGGACGTTACGCTGGTGTACCTTCAGGCTCGCGCTGCCGGGAATCTCCCCATCCCCAGGGATGAATCTAAGACCCGGTATATCCGTTTCCATTATCACCTTGGAAAAATCGGTACGGGCATCCGTAAGGAACGTTCCCACCCCTGTTTTAGGGGCCTGATACCCCAGGACCAGGTGCAGGTTTGAAGCCCCCAGGTCCAGGTCCACCAGAACCACCCGCTGCCCGGCCTGGGCAAAGGCGATAGCCAAGTTCGCCGACACCAGGGATTTTCCCACCCCGCCTTTTCCGCTTGCAACCGGTATAATCCTCATGCTATTCCTCCCTGCCGCCCGCTTTCGGGCCGCTCAGGATACGCATGACAAGCGCCGACATTCCCACAACAGAGAAGGCGTCAAAACCCGCAAGCAACAGGAGAAACCCCAAAACAGATACCGTTTCCAGCGTATGCGCGGTCAAGGCCGGACCCAGTCCCTGCAAAGAGAAGAAGAACCATCCCAGATTCGCCGCGATAGCCACCGCTTTTCCGGCGATATACAAATAGGCATACGAGCCGTATTCCTCAAACCGGACCAGCACGAAGAACGCCGTCAAAAGGAAGAGTGCGTTAGGGGCAGTGTACACTAAAAACGGAAAGGAAAGGCCCGATTCAGCCTGCGCCGGCGCCAGCATCGGCGCTACCAAAAGCATCCCCAAAAGGCGGATCACATCATAAATAAAAATACTCACTCGTAAAGGCCGGTATACAGGCATACTAGCAATCTAAGATTCCTTGCGGGGAGGGTCAAGGGGGAGGAAAGCAGGGCGAGCGCATTAAAAAAGGGGTAAAGAAGGGATAAAAAAGCCGATAGCAGTGAGACTGGAGGTATTAATGATCCCTGAAACCGTACCACCCATAATCGACTTTTTTAGCGGCATCAAGGACCCGCGAATTGAGCGAAAAAATGCTGTCCCCTTATCGAAGTTATCGTCATCTCCCTTTTGGCGGTGATGGCCTTCGCCAAGGGCTGGGAAGACATCGAACAGTACGGAAAAACCAAAAAAGCTTGGCTGAAACGCTTCCTCCCCCTGGGAAACGGCATCCCCAAACATGACGTGTACCGCCGGGTCTTTAGCCGGCTGAAAAGCGAGGCTGCGGCCTCCTGCCTTATGGCCTGGGTGAAGGCGACAAAACAGGACAGAAACCGGGAAGCCGCGGACGTAACGTCCGATGCCATAGGCAGGAAAACCCTGCGGGGGAGTTTCAACAACCGAGAAGAGCACACGGCCATTCATCTGGTCAGCGCCAGGGCAACCGAGAACCGCTTGGTCTTCGCCCCGGTGAAAACCGAAGAAAAGAGCAATGAAATAACGGCCATACCGACCCTCCTGGAGATGATAGCCCTGGAAGGGTGTATCGTGACCATAGACGCCATGGGATGCCAGTATAAAATAGCCGACCAGATTGTCGC
>JAITLF010000298.1 GCA_031278025.1 Treponema sp. | reverse complement strand
AATTTTATATTGGGCGCATCCGGCCTCCGGCCGGACCGGGCTTTACGTGGAACCGGAGGTTCCCTGTATCTTTTGCCCGACACCCCAAAACGGGCAAAAGGATACCGCTTCAATCCCTTGCGCCTGGCTGTTTGATGCATTTGGTACCAAATACCCGAAGCCCGGCTTGTTAAATTCCATCCCTAAAGCGGTATAGACCAACCTTCATTTTTTCGCTTCTTTCATATCTTCAATATCTTGTCTCACCCACGCTATTCCAGGGCGTCCCGTATCCCGTCGGCGACGAGGTTGAGGGACAGCGCGGTGACGACAATGGCGGCGGCCGGGAAGAACATCAGGTGGGGGGCGCGGCGCAGGAACTCGCGGGAAGATGAAAGCATGGCGCCCCATTCGGGAGCAGGCGGATTGACGCCGAGGCCGATGAAGGAAAGGCCGACGGTGAGGAGCATCATGCCTGTAACCGACAGCGCGGCCTGGACAATGACCGGACCAACCGCGTTACGGAATATGTGCCGGTGGATGATCGCGATGTCTCCCAGGCCGTTTACCCGCGCGGCGATTATATAGTCGTTTTCCGTGATGGTAAGCACAATAGAGCGGATGATCCGGGTAAAATTGGGAATATACGACACCACAATCGCGATAAAGAGATTCCCCGTTCCCGGCCCAAGGGCGGCCACGATTGCCAGCGCCAGCAGCATATAAGGTATGCTGAGAACGGCGTCCATGATCCGCATGATGATTTCGTCTACAAGGCCGCCCGCGTAACCGGCGATTGAACCGAACACAAACGCTATCGCCATGGAAAGGGCGGCCGCGCCGAATCCCAAAAGCAGGGATATTTTTCCGCCGTGGATGATCCGCGTAAACAGATCCCGGCCGTAATCGTCCGCGCCGAAGATGTGTTCCCGGTCCGGCCCCTGAAGGCGTATGCCCGGATCCTGCCGTATCCCGTTTTCCGACGGGGAAATGACATCGGCAAAAATCGTGAAAAATACAATTACCGTTAATACGGCAAGGGCCGGGACCGCGGGCCGGTTCCTGCGGTACTTTTGCCAGAATCTTTTCATTGCCCGCTCCTTCTGGTGTTGGAGCGGACGCTCCTCCCGGCGTCAAAACGGACGCGCAGACGCGGATCGAGGGACACACACAAAATATCTACTATAAGCATGATGAAGCTGAAAGAGAGGGACAGAAACACGGTCGCCGCCAGTACTACCGGGGTATCCTTCATCCTGATGGCGTCGATGATGTGGGTGCCGAGGCCCGGAATGGCAAACACCGTTTCCGTTATCACCGCGCCGCCCAAAAGGTAGCCCAGGTGCATGCCCATCGAGGTAATTACCGGAATAATGGCGTTCTTCAAAGCGTGGACCAAAACCACGCGGCCTTCCCCCAGCCCCTTGGTGCGGGCGGTGCGTATATAGTCCGTCCCCAGTTTTTCCAGCATCATGGAACGGGTAAGCCTGAGCATCCCCGCCGAAGCCGGGATACTCAGGGCTATAAGCGGCAGGATAAAGTGACGCCAGCTTGAAGCCCCATTGGAGGGAAGCGCCCGGAGCTTTAGGGCAAAAACCAGAATCAGTACCATGCCAAGGACAAAGGCAGGCACCGAGGCGCACAGTACCGTAAGGGTGTTGGCCAGTATGTCGGCGGCCTTGCCCCGTTTTACCGCGGCGAGTATGCCCAGGCCAATGCCGATGAGGGAACTGAAAAGAGTCCCCAAAAGGGCAAGAATAAAGGTATTCGGCGCCTTGCGTAGTATCTCTGTTATCACCGGAGTCCGGGAACGGTAGGATGTACCCCAATCGCCGTGAAGCACAAGCCGGTAAAGGTAGTCGATGTAACGCGCGGGGAAAGGCCGGTCAAGCCCCAGGTCCGTGCGCAGTATGGCAAGCTGGGACTCGTCCGCCCTTTCACCCAGAATAAGCCGGGCGGGATCGCCGGGGGTAAAGTCCATGATAAAGTACACGATGAACACCACCGCCATTGCCAGGGGTATAAAGAGGAGGAAACGCCTCAAAACATAGCGGAGCATCGCGGATTCGCCTAAAACCGTATCGCCTTTAGCGGTTCATTTCCAGGAAATATCCCTAAGGTAGATGCCGTTGGGAAAACTCCGGGCAATCACAATATCGCTGTTATGACAACGGATAATCGCGGGGTTGGCAAACACCGCGTAGGGGGCATCCTCCTGGACTATATCCACCAGCTGCTTAAAGATAACACGGCGTTTCTCCGTGTCGGCTTCCCGGCGGCCGGCGGCAAGCAGCCGGTCAACCTCGGGATTACTGTAGCGGGCGGAATTTCCCTGGTTGATGTTCGCCGTACCGTAGAATTCTTCCAGGTAGTTCATGTCCTTGAACATGATGTAGTGGCCGCCCGCCGCTATCTGGAAATCGCCCGCGTAGTAGCGGGTAACCCAGGTATTAAATTCCATAATCTCTATGGAAAGTTCAATGCCGATTTCCGCAAGATTCTGCCGCACGATCTCCGCCACCCGGCGGTTGGCCCCGGTAGTAATAAGCGTTACGTTTACCGGCTTTTCTTTGCCCACACCCGCTTCCTCCGCCAGCAGCGCCGCCCGCGCGGGATCGTATGAATAACGCCGCGCCGGTTCGGCAAAGCCCGCCATCCAGGGCATGGCCATATAGTCCTTGTTGGCGCTCTTTCCCTCGTAGGCGACGGCGGCGATAGTATCCCTGTCTATGGCATAGTTCGCCGCCTGCCTCAGCTTTACGTTGTCAAAGGGCTTTTTTTCCACATTCATGCTGAAGTAGTTCACCCGGTTCGAGGGGCTTGAAAATACCGTGATGCCTTCCTTGTCTTCCAGGGCGACGGCGGAGGTTGCGGAGGCGATCCAGATAAAGTCAATATCCCCGGTTTCAAGGGCAACCGCGGCGGTAAAATCGTCGGGAATAATTCTGAACACCACATTCTTTATCGGCGGCGGCGGCCCGTAGTACTGATCAAACGCCTCAAGCCGCACCTCCTCCCCCGCCTTTCTGCTTACAAAACGGTAAGGTCCGGTACCGACGGGATGTTCGCCGTATTTCTCCGCCGGCTTTACCGCCTTTTCGCTGTAGATGGCAAACTGATCGCCGGCGAATTCCGAAAGGAAAGAAGCGACAGGCTCAACAAGGGTAAGTTTTATCGTATAGTCATCAATAACAGTAACTGTTTTAATCAGGGAAGTAACGGTACTGCCGTTAGGCGTACCCCGCGCGTATTC
>JAITLF010000289.1 GCA_031278025.1 Treponema sp. | reverse complement strand
TAGGCCCGGTATTCTTCCATAATGACCAGCCGCTCGTCATCCACGTCCTTTGGGTCAAAGGTAACGGCCCTGGTCCAGTCGTCCAGCACCGCCAGCGCCGTATCGGGGATCCGTTTTTCACCCCCCGGCCCGGTTTCTACCGGCACCTCAATGCCGAAGACCGTCTCGTCGTAGGTGGTATAGGCGTTCACCTCCGGCCCAAAGCGCATTCCCAGAGACCGGAGGTAGTTGATTAGCTCCGATTCAGGGAAACGGGCGGTGCCGTTAAAGGCCATGTGTTCCACGAAATGGGCCAGGCCCTGCTCGTCATCTGTTTCCAGTACCGATCCGGCGTTTACCGCCAGGGTCAGGTAGGCCCGGTTCTCGGGCCGGGCGTTTTCCAGAATGTAGTACCGGAGGCCGCTGGGAAGCGTCCCGGTTCTGACCGCTTCCATGAAAGGAACCGGGTCCGACGGTTTTCCCAGATCGCCGAAAACCGCGGGATTTGGCGCGGTGCCGCATCCCGGGATACACGCCGTCAGGGCAACAATTCCAAAAACAAGCGCTGCTTTTTGGGCTGTAATGCCTTTTTTATAGTAATACA
Source organism: Treponema sp. (assembly GCA_031278025.1). The sequence goes on along the minus strand of JAITLF010000289.1, from coordinate 6,846 downwards.
TAGCTTAATTATAATAAATTTGGGCAGAAGATGGTATAAATATATATGACATTATGGTACAATGGTTGAAGGAAGGTGTGTTATGAGATTACTTACCAGATCTGATTTTGACGGATTGGCCTGCGGGGCGATTCTGGTGTACCTGGGCCTTATTGATGACTGGAAATTTGTGCATCCAAAGGACATTCAGGATGGCTTGGTTGAAGCCACGGACAACGATATCCTGGCCAATATTCCCTACATCAAGGGTTGCAAGCTCTGGTTTGACCATCATTCCAGCGAGTCCGAGCGCCTGGGGAAGAATGCCTTTTTTGAAGGGGTGTCCCGCCTTGCCCCAAGCTGTGCGCGGGTGGTGTACGATTACTACGGCGGCGACGCCAAGCTGGGCCGTTTCGTGGAAATGATCCGCTATGTGGACAAGGTAGATTCCGGAGACCTCTCCAGCGACGAAATCCTCGACCCCCGGGGCTGGATACTTTTGGGCTTCATCATGGACCCCCGTACCGGCCTTGGCCGTTTCCGCAATTTTACCATCAGCAACTACGATTTAATGAAAGAACTGGCAAGAGCCTGCTCCGAAAAACCAATTGAGCATATTCTTGCCATGCCCGACGTAAAAGAGCGCCTGGATGTATACGCCGAGCAGACAGGCCTTTTTAAGGAAATGATAACCAAAAACGCCAAAATCCGGGGTAAAACGCTGATAGTGGACCTCCGGGGCGTGGAAACCATTTACGCGGGGAACCGCTTCCTCATCTATACCCTGTATCCGGAACAGAACATCTCCCTGTGGATAGTTGACGGCCGCAACAAAGCTAATGCGGTGATTACCGTGGGCTATAGCATCATCAACCGCAGCGCTACGATTGATGTAGGCAGCCTGCTCCTCCACTACGGCGGCGGCGGCCACCACAAGGTCGGCACCTGCCAGGTCCCCTACGAGGATGCCGACCGCGTCATCGGAGAGATTGCAGCAAAGCTGGAATAGCTTTCTCAATCGAGCCTGTCCCAACTGTGCGCTAACGTTCCCGGCATAGCCGGGGCTACGGTTTTGGGAAAACCTCATATTGTTTTTTTTGAAATGCTAAGATATATTGATTTATGCAGAGGAATGTTTCGTCTGAAAGGAGAGCAAGGGTGAAGACCGGCGGCCTTCGCCCCGCCTGCCACACTGATGGCGCGCCGGTTAACCCCGGCGCAGACAGAACTGTGAGGGAAAATTTGGCAAGACACTGCGTAATCCCAAGTAGTAATGCTGAAAACGCCGTCAGTGTGGCTGGTGTGAACTCAGGCTGCGCCTGAGCGCCGGGTTCGTTCCCTGCCGGAGCTGTTTTGATATTTTTTTAATGATGCCATCGGCAGCAAACAGAGGGCATTTTCAAATATTCTTTCGGCCACGGGAACAGGTGTGGGATTTCCGGTACATTTTTGGGCGAACCTCAAAGCGGAAATAATCAGCGTTATTGCTTAATTCGTCCGTGTCTGTCCGTATAGCGCTACGCAGGCGTGGGCTTGTGGTTATTTTGAAACCGGAATTCCTCCACGATTCCCGCGATTCCTTGACAAATTTCCCCGTTGGGCATAGAATTAGTGCATAAAATAACCCCAACAGGGAGGCCAGCGTATGGCAAAAGTAGAACTGAAAGGCATTTCTAAGGTGTATGAAGGCAATGTCCGCGCCGTGGACAACGCCAACATCGTGGTTGAGGACAAGGAATTTGTCGTCTTTGTAGGACCTTCGGGCTGTGGGAAATCCACCACGCTCCGCATGATCGCCGGTCTGGAGGACATTACCGAGGGGGAACTCTATATCGACGGCGATCTGATGAACGACGTTCCCCCCAAGGACCGGAATATCGCTATGGTATTCCAGAACTATGCCCTCTATCCTCACATGTCGGTTTATGAAAACATGGCGTTCGGCCTGCGGATCAAAAAAGTCCCCAAAGCGGATATTGACCGGCGGGTAAAAGACGCGGCGAAGATTCTCGATATCGAGAAATTCCTGGACCGGAAACCCAAGGCCCTTTCCGGCGGCCAGCGCCAGCGCGTTGCGGTAGGCCGGGCCATTGTACGTAATCCCAAGGTCTTCCTTTTCGATGAGCCGCTTTCCAACCTGGACGCCAAACTTCGCGTCCAGATGCGGGCCGAGCTTTCGGACCTCCACCTCAGACTCAACGCCACCATGATCTACGTTACCCACGACCAGGTGGAAGCCATGACCATGGCCAACAAAATCGTGGTTATGAAAGACGGGAAGGTCCAGCAGATCGGTTCCCCCCTCTACCTCTACAACCACCCGATCAACAAATTCGTTGCCGGCTTCATCGGCTCCCCGCCCATGAACTTCCTCACCGTCAAGATCCTTGAGGAGGGCGGTTCGGTCATACTGGATGAAGGCTCATTTAAAATACAGGCCGATTCTTCCCATGTTGAAGGGCTCAGGAAATACATCGGCAAAGATGTCTTCTTCGGCATCAGGCCCGAAGACATGGCTTACACCCAGTCCGGCGACGGGAACAGCTTCTCCGTAAAAATAACGGTTGTGGAGCCTTTAGGCGCGGACATCCACCTCTGGCTCACCACCCCCACCCAGCCCCTCGTGGTCCGCACCGAGCCGCACTACGACTTCAAGGTCGGCGACACCGTCAGCTTCATCCCCAAGATGGAGAAGGCGCGCTACTTTGACAAGGAAACGGAACTGGCCATTTTCCCCGGACCTGCTGTGTAAGATGCAAATCCGCTGATGTTTTAAGTACGAGGAGCAGGTTGATGCCTGCTCCTCTTTTCATTTCCCGGCGTCCTGCCCTGTAAGGTAAGCATTCCGTCCGAAACGGTACAGGTTCTCTCCCCTGCTGTCGATCACCACAGTGACGGGAAAGTCTTTTACGGTGAGCAGGCGGATTGCTTCGGTATCCAGGTCTTCAAAGGCGATGACGCGGGAATCGGTAATACATTTTGAAAGGAGCGCCCCCGCGCCGCCCAGAGCGCCCATGTAAACCGCTCCGGCCTGTTTCATGGCCTGTACCACCTCGTCCGAGCGTTCCCCTTTGCCGATCATGCCCCTTAGTCCCAGCATGAGAAGCCGGGGTGCCCAGGCGTCCATACGGTAGCTGCTGGTAGGTCCCGCGGATCCTATCACCTGGTTCGGAGCCGCCGGAGTCGGGCCCACGTAGTAGATACAGGCATCTTCAAGGGGGAAGGGGAGAGGCCGCTTGGCATCCAGCAGCTCGTTCAGCCGTTTGTGCGCCGCGTCGCGGGCGGTGTATATCTCTCCGGAGAGGAGTACCAAGTCCCCCGCGTTAAGGGGGGCGGTTTTGTCCCTGGTCAGGGGTAATTGGATGTGGCGCCACATTACAGTACCTCGCTTGCGTGGCGGCTTACATGGCAGTTAATGTTGACCGCGCAGGGAAGCCCCGCGATATGGGTGGGCATGGTCTCTATTGCCACGGCCAGGGCGGTGGTTGCCCCGCCGAAACCCTGAGGGCCGATACCCAGGGCGTTGATCTTTTCCAGCAGAGTCTCTTCCAGGGCGGCATAGTAAGGGTCGCTATTGGGCTTGTCCAGTGAACGGATCAGTGCTTTCTTGGAAAGCAGGGCGGCCTTGTCAAAGGTACCCCCAATGCCCACGCCTACCACTATAGGGGGGCAGGGGTTGGGGCCCGCCTCGTTCACCGCGGAAACCACAAAATCTATGACCCCTTCGCGGCCCTGAGAGGGGACGAGCATCTTTGTCCGGCTCATATTTTCGCTGCCGAAACCCTTGGGGGCAACGGTAACGGCCAGCGTGTCGCCTTTCACAAACTCCGTGTAGATTACCGCTGGAGTATTATCCCCGGTATTTTTGCGGTTCAGTGGATCCGCCACCACCGAAGCCCGGAGATAGCCCTCTTTGCAAGCCTCCCGTACCCCCTGGTTCACCGCCTCGTTGATGTTCCCCTCAATGTGGACATCGCAGCCTATTTCAAGAAAGACACAGGCCATACCCGTATCCTGGCAGATAGGGACCCGGTTCTTTTCGGCAAACTCAAAGTTTTCGATAATCAAACCCAGAGTTTCCCTGGCAGGTGCCCAGGTTTCCTTTTCCCGGCAGGCCCTGATGCGGGAACGTATATCTGCGGGCAGGTTCCGGTTCGCATCCACAAAGAGCCGCTTTACTGTAAAACTTAGATCGACAGTACTAATAATCCTCATAATCTATTGTACCTCACCTTGACAAGCTAAAGGTTACCACTTTTTAATATTTAGCGAAATATGAGCCTGTCCCAAAACCAGTGTTCCGTCCGAGACCTTAGACGACATTATAGGTTTTCTTCGCTTTGGCAACAGCGGCAATGATCTTGTCTGCCGGCTTTGTCCATTTGAACACACGCCCCGGTTGGTTCCAACTCTCAATGCAGCTATTTATCGCTTCTTTTAATTCCTCCACCGATCCCCAGCTCTCCCGCCGTATCCGTTTGTTCGTCAGTTCAGGAACCGGAAAGAGCCTGCGAAAGCTAAAAGCCATCCTGACCGGGACGAGCAATTTGAGTATATCAACCGGGAAGCAACGGCATACATGAAACAGGGTGAGGCGGTATTGTCCATAGGCGCAAAAAAGAAAGAAGGAGATTACAGGAAATTTTCAGAATTCGGGGAAGGAATAACATACGAAGGGGGCTGGCCGCTGGTATACGACCATGATTTTCTGGTAGAAGTGAAACTGCAGGAACTGACCAATCAGACAAACAAAACAATAACGGTACTGCATTTTCCGCCTGGTACCAGTAAATGGACAAGATAGAGCATCGGCTTTTTTCGTTTATCAGCAAGAACTGGCGGGAAAACCGCTTATAAGCGCCGCGGTAATCATCAGCCTTATAAGGGGCACAAAAACGGATACCGGTCTGACGGTAGAATGTGTTGTGGATACCAATGCTTACAAGACCAAAGTCAAAGTATCTGATGAAGAGTATGCCGCAATGAGCCTCCGCGGAGCAGGCTCCGCGGTATCATAAGCGTTGCGTCATTTGAGCCGGAGCAGAGCTTGGCAAGCGCAGCTTGCCTTAGGGTATTAAACCAGACTTTCGAATAAACATCAAACGGCATAAATTTCACGAAGAATGGAATTATACCATATTTCCGAAAAAGAGGTTTTATGAAAATCCATAATGATTTTACCCTGTATTGGCGCGTCTTCCCTTCGGGAAAACGGGTGGTGTACTACTACGCCTATGACGCAAACGGCAAGCGGCAGATGGGAAGGTCCACCGGGGAAACCACTATGACCGCCGCACGGGTCAAGTGTAACAAACTTTTGAAAGAAGGCGGCCTTATTCCCGATAACGGCTCCGTGCCTACCTTCGCCGAATACGCTCAAGGCTGGTGGGAATGGGAAACCTGCGCCTATCTCAAGAAGCGGCGTAAGCGGTACAGCCTCACCCAAGCCTACGCGAATAACAACAGGAAAAACCTGAACAACCAACCGCTCAAATTCTTCGGCGGTATGCCCCTGAACAAAATCTCAAGGGACGATGTAGAAAACTGGTTTGACAAACTCATTGAGGAGGATTACCAGAACACGACCATCAACGGCTATTACGGGACGCTCAAAACCATGCTCATTGAAGCCGTGGCCCGCAGGCTCATTGAGAAAGACCCGACCGAAAAGATGGGGCGGCTGGTGAACGACCGGAAGAAAATTAAAATCATCACGCCGGGGAATTCAGGAAACTCTTTGTGGGAGACTGGGGCAAGGTGTGGGAGGACAACCGGATTTCCTGCACGGCGAATACATGACCATCGCCATAGGCGGTGGTTTTTTAAGTTTTAATAAAAATCCGCCAAAGCCAATTGAGTGGGTTAAAAAGGAAAAAGCCCCGAATTAACCGGTGCTTTTGAAGCGTATTTACGACACTCTGAACTTAATGATATTGGACCTTTGATCTTCTTTCTGCTGTTGTTCGTGCTTTTCCGTTGTCTCGGTTTTTTTGCCCCAGAACCTTTCAACCGAAGATCGCATATCCTGAAATGCCTTTAGCCGTTCCAAAAGGATTGGATTATCGTAATGGTCTGTCATCTCAACTGATCGATGCCCCAAGAACTCCCTCAAGACGTCTCCGGGCAATTCCGTCTTCATCCGGGTATTATATGTGTATCGCAGGCAATGAACCGTGAGCCGCCTTTTTTCACGGTCTATTCCCAACCGGTCCAATCCAAATCGGAACCGGTCCAGCAGGTAAAAACTGGACACCATTTTGTTTCTGTAGGGAAACACCAGCCCCGGATGGTTTCGGCACTCAGGCATTCTGTCAAGCCACCGTTCAAGTATTCTGATAGTTTTCTCCGGGATCATCTCTATAATACCGGCTCTTTTGGCCTCCCGCATGACCAGTTTGAGGGTATAGAGGATCGTGTTCCGGCTGGAGTTGGACAGGTTTTGCTCCAGGAGATAATCCTCGACTGCCGTAGGGGTAATTTCGTCAAACCGGATTTTCCCGAACCGGGGGAGGATATATCCGGTCAGATGGCGGCGGTGCTGGGCTATTGTTTGGGGTTTCAGGACATATCCCTTTTCCTTCCATCGCTTAATATGGGCCGCGCCCTCGCTAAACATACCCCCGGCAAACTCACCTACGGTTATGTCCTCAGTCCCGGCGCTCCGGACCGTTCCCTCGCCCTGCTTCTTCTTGAGGTATGCAATCAGGGCCACGGCGCCGGCTTCCGCATCGGATTTTGTCCTGGGATTGCGGTATGGGGAGAGTTCTCCGGGTAGATCGCTGAAGCTCCGGCGCCGCCATTCGGCGCATACGCGCTCGGGCAGTCCGCAGGTGTGGTTAAGGGTAATCTGGAAGGTTTTGGAATCGT
>JAITLF010000288.1 GCA_031278025.1 Treponema sp. | reverse complement strand
ATGTCGTTGATGATCATGATGCCTTCCAGCCGCCCCAAAGATCCGGAGAAGCAGAAGCTCAAGGTAAAGATGAGCCTCTACATGATCACCCGTGCGCTTTCCAGTTATAACAAGCTGGGGGATCCCGGTATGGCTGAATGGTGCCGCCGCCAGCCGGACCGGATCTACCAGTTTGTTGTTGACGGCTCCGGCGGTCCGGGGGCGGAACCGGCGGTGGCGGCGTACCTTAGGGTCAAGGCGGGGAAATCCAAATCCGGCCACGGGGTCTATACCCGGCGCACACCTTTTGTGCTTTTCCACTTTTTCTCCGTTGCCGGGGCTCTCAAGGTATTGCTGAAAGATGTGGGCTTTGTGGAGGGGGTAGAACAGGGCTGCGTGGAAATCGTGGGGTCCCCGGAATACGCCATGTACCTTAACGACTTTATGTCAATTCTGCAGGGAATGCTCACGTAAGTCTTGTTAAGGGGAGTGAAGGTAGGAGTGGGGGACATCCTCCTCCCTAATTCCTTACTTATATGTACGTATATTAATGAGATAGATACAATTTTTCTTAAAAAACACCTCTGCTTTGGGAACCGTTTTTGACTTGCCGGCATTAAAACAGGCGGCTTAAAAAATTGAAGTTAAATGAACAAACGGCTTATAAAATTTAAGAACAAAAAACATTTTACCGCATTCTTTATGTATTTGTCTATTGCCGCCCATTATGATCATCCGGCTATGATATAATAAGCTAAAATATAATTGTAATGAAATTATGCTAATTTGCGGGCGGTTTGCACATAAATTCCAAAACCGCCTTCATCAAATTGAGGAGCAGAGAAATGATTATTGGTCTTGTAAAAGAAATTAAGGCCCAGGAATCCCGGGTGGGCCTTACGCCGAATGGCGTTGCCTCCTATAAGGCGGCGGGACACCGGGTGCTTGTCGAGGCACAAGCGGGAGAGGGTTCGGGCTTTACCGATGACGAATACCGGAAAGCCGGAGGGGAGATTCTCGATTCGGCCAAGGCGGTCTGGGGCGCCTCCCAAATGATCGTAAAGGTTAAGGAGCCGGTTGCTTCGGAGTACCCGTTCCTGAGGGAGGACATGATTCTCTATACGTATCTGCATCTGGCCGCGGACAAACCTCTTACGGACGCGCTTCTCGAATCAAAAACCAGGGGGGTCGCCTACGAAACCATTACCGACGAATACAACGGGCTTCCCTGTCTGACGCCCATGAGCCAGATTGCCGGCAGAATGGCCGTTGCCCAGGGGGCCAAGTACCTGGAAACGACCTATGGCGGCCGGGGTATGCTCCTGGCGGGTGTGCCGGGGGTGGAAAAGGGCAAGGTTGTGATTCTGGGCGGCGGAACCGTCGGGACCGAAGCCTGCAAGATTGCGGTAGGCCTGGGCGCGGATGTTGTCATCATGGACGTGAACCTGAGGCGTCTTGCCTTCCTCGATGACCTGTTCGGCAGCAGAATCCATACCCTGTACAGTACCCCGGAGAACATCAGGGCTTCCATCGCATCGGCGGACGTGGTGGTCGGCGCGGTTTTGATCCCCGGAAAAAAAGCGCCCCGTCTGGTAACGAAGGCCGATCTCGCATTGATGAAAAGAGGAAGCGTTCTGGTTGATGTGGCGGTAGACCAGGGGGGCTGCTTTGAAACAACAAAGGCTACCACGCATGAAAAGCCCGTTTTTATCGAAGATGGCATAGTGCATTACTGTGTGGCCAATATGCCCGGCGCCGTCGCGCGGACCTCGACGCTGGCTTTGGCCAACGCGACCCTTGCGCCGGGTCTCAAAATAGCGAACAAGGGACTTGAATGGGTGATTGCCAATGACCGGCATTTGGCGAACGGCGTGAACACCTACAAGGGGCGCTGTACTTTTGTGGGTGTTGCCGAAGCATTCGGTATTCCCTATGTTCCGGTAACGGAACTTATTTAACTTTTTATTTACTTTATAGAGGAGTTGAATCATGGAAAATATCAAAGTGATTATCTGGGGTTTGGGATCCATGGGGTCCGGTATGGCGGAAATGCTGTTGCGGAAAAAAGGCGTTGATATTGTAGGCGTCGCCGGACGGGAAAGTAAAGCGGGCAAGAGCATGTACGAATTCCTTTCGGTGGAACGCGGCGGGCGGCCCGATGTCATCATCGGTTCGCCCGAAAGCGTGATCCGGGAAAAGGCCGCCGACGTGGTACTGCTCTGTACCGATTCCTTTACCGCGAAAGCCTTCGACAAGATCAAATTCATCCTTGAAAAAAAGATAACCTGCGTTACCATCGCCGAAGAAATGGCCTATCCCCAGGCCCAGAATCCGGACCTGGCGAAGAAGATCGACGAAATCGCCAGGGCAAACGGCGTTTCCGTAGTTGGCACGGGCATCAATCCCGGGCTCATCATGGACCTTCTGGTGATCATCATGACCGGCTGCTGCGAGCGGGTGGACCACATCCTGTCGCGGCGGGTGAACAGCCTTTCCCCCTTCGGCCCGGCGGTTATGACCGAACAGGGCATCGGCATTACGCCGGAAGAGTTCCGGGAAGGGGTCAAAACGGGACGCCTTGCCGGGCATGTCGGCTTTAGCGAATCCATCACCATGATCGCCGACGCCCTGGGCTGGAAGGTCTCCGAAATCAAGCAGAGCATGGAACCCATCGTTACCGATGTGGATCGCAAATCCCCACACGGTTTCGCCAGGGCGGGGAACACGGCGGGCTGCTCCATGAAAGGCTTCGGTTATGTTGACGGGGAACTGAAGATCGAAATGGATCATCCCCAGCAGATCGAACCTGAACAGGTAGGCGTCAAGACCGGCGACTATGTGATCATCAAGGGCAAACCGGACATCAACATGGTGAATTCCCCGGAGGTGCCCGGCGGCATCGGTACTATCGCCATGGCGGTCAACATGATTCCCCATATCATCAACGCCCGGCCGGGCCTCCACACCATGATCACCCTGCCCGTACCCCGGGCCATCATGGGGGATATGCGGGATATGGTTTGCGAAGAAGCGCGGGTGGTTTCATGAAACGCCGCTTTGTGTTCGATATAATAGTACAAAGCGGCCAAATGGCCGCTTGAGACGGAGGTTAAAATGATTGCCAAAGGTTCATGGGTGTTGGTACACCGGAATATCCTGGAGCCCTCCGAACGGGCGCCCCAGATTCCCGGGGACACCAAAAAGGTCCCCCTGGAAATGTGGATCAAGGGAAATCTCCTGGCAGACGCGGAAATCGGCGCGGAGGCGGAGGTGACTACCCGCACGGGCAGGAGGGAGCGGGGAACTCTGCTCGAAGTTAATCCAACCTATACCCACGGGTTCGGCGATTTTGTGCCGGAACTTCTGGAAATAAGCCGGCAGGTGCGGGCCGTTGTGTTTGAGGGGGAAAAGCCGTGAGCGAAAAGAAAAACGATTATGCCTCCGTGATGGCCCGCAAGGGCGAGATCATGAAGGCCTCCGTGGGTATTGATTACGGTGTCTTTGAAAGCGGCTCCATCGCCTTTGACTACGAAAGGATGATGCGGGAAACCGGCTATTCACCGGAAGACATGCGGAAGATACAGGGCGCGGTTCATGTGGGCAATACCCCGGTACTGGAACTGCGAAACCTGACCGCCCTGGCCCGTAAATGCGCGAAGTCCGGCTTCGGGGCGCGTATCTTCATCAAGGACGAGGCCTGTAATCCCTCGGGGAGTTTCAAGGCAAGGCGGGCGGCGATTTCCGTGTACGAAGCCAAAAAACGCGGTTTTGCCGGGATAATGTCGGCGACCAGCGGAAACTACGGGGCCGCCGTGGCGTCCCAGGCGGCCATGACCGGGCTCAAATGCATCATTGTGCAGGAGTGTTACGACTCAAAAGGGCGGGGGCAGCCGGAGATCATCGAAAAGGCGCGGAAGTGCGAGGCCCTGGGCGCGGAGGTGGTTCAGCTTTCCGTAGGGCCGGAGTTGTTCTACAAATACCTCCTGCTCCTTGAAGAAACGGGTTATTTCAATGCTTCCCTCTATACCCCCTTCGGCGTCGCGGGGATCGAAACCCTGGGCATCGAAATTGCCGGGCAGTTCCGGGAAAAATACGGCAGGGATCCGGACGCGGTGGTCTGCACCAATGCCGGGGGCGGCAACCTTACCGGTACGGCGCGGGGCCTTATAAAGGCGGGGGCAAAGAGCGCCGTGATAGGGGCCAGCGTGAACCTTGCGGGGCTGCACATGGCCTCTGACGGCCAGTTCAACAGGAAATCCTTTACCACAGGCCATACCGGTTTCGGCGTGCCCTTCGCTTCGTGGCCCGACCGTTCCGATGTGCCCCGGTCCGCGGCCCGTCCCCTGCGCTACATGGATCGCTACGTGACCATAACCCAGGGCGAGGTTTTCTACATCACCGAGGCGCTGGCAAGCCTTGAAGGGCTGGAGAAGGGGCCGGCGGGAAACACAAGCCTGGCCGCGGCCTTCGCCCTGGCCCGGGAAATGCCCGAAGACGCCATGATCCTCGTGCAGGAAACCGAGTATACCGGGGCGGGCAAGCACGTTCAGCCCCAGATCTCCTTTGCCCGATCCAACGGCATAGACGTGCGCTTTGGCGATCCGAAAGACGAGACGCCCGGGGAAAACCTTGTTCTTCCGGCCCGGCCTTCCCTTATTAAGGCGGTGGATGTCGATCTGGACCATATACGGCGTTCCCTTATCAAAACGGCGCTGGCGACTTACGGCAAACCGGGGAGCGCCCCCTCCGAAGCGGACATTGCCTTTCTCGCCGAAGAAACCCGGCGTGATACGGATTTTGTACTGAAAGAGTTGGGAGTTGGAAGTGAGAAGTGAGAAGTGAGAAGTGAGGAATTGGGAAACTCCTACCTTCTACCTCCTATCTTCTCCCTTCTCCTTTCTAACTTAATTCACAGGAGCATAAAATGAAAAGACCGGATGATTTTGACAAACGGAGGGCGAAGGTTGCCGCCTTGAGCGATGAGGAGCTTTACAGGCGCTTCTGGGATCTTACGGCGCAGGTTGTTGATCCCCTCGTGGAATTGGGGAAGAATCATACCACCCCCTCCATTGAACGTTCCGTACTTTTGCGCATGGGAATAAGTTCCCTTGACGCGAAAGCCATCGTGGAAAAATGTATTGACCGGGGGCTTTTGGGCAAAGGCGCGGGGCATGTAGTTTACAAATACGCCAAAGCCCGGTCCATTCCGGTCGAGGAGGCGGGCGTCCTGCTGGCCGGGGACAAAGGTGAAAGCGGCGGAAACTGGGACAAGGCTGCCGCCCTGTTTGGCAAGTAAGGGATAGTATTATGGAATTAAAACCAAGTGAAAAACTCGACATAGAAAACATCCTCAAGGACCTGGACAAATACCGCCCGAAGCGGCGGGGCTGGACCTGGCGGAAACCGGAACCGGGCCTGGAAATGGGACCCTTCCGTTACCGGGACGAAAGCGCCCCCCTGAAAAATTCCGTGCCCCTGCCGTCGGCAAAGTACTTCGGCGGCATCGACCCCCAGGGTACGCCGGTGATCACCACGGAAATCGCGTCGGGACGCTTCGAGGACGATATACGCCGCATGAGGATGGCCGCCTGGCACGGCGCGGATCACATCATGGTGATCAGAACCGCCGGCCAGTCCCACATAGACGGCCTCATGGAGGGCACCCCCCAGGGCGTCGGGGGCGTTCCCATCACCCGCAAACAGCTCCGGGCCCAGCGCAAGGCCCTGGACCTTATCGAGGAGGAAGTGGGCCGCCCCATCAACTACCATTCCTACGTGTCCGGGGTGGCCGGGCCGGAAGTGGCGGTACTCTTTGCCGAGGAAGGGGTCAACGGCGCCCACCAGGATCCCCAGTACAACGTACTTTACCGGAACATCAACATGATCCGTTCCTTTGTTGACGCCTGCGAGTCAAAGACGATCATGGCCTGGGCGGGAATCGCCCAGATTGACGGGGCCCACAACGCCAACGCCACGGCGCGGGAGGCCTGGAAGGTGATGCCGGAACTTATCGTGCAGCACTCCATCAACAGCCTCTTTTCGGAGAAGGCCGGCATGGATCCGGGCAATATCTGCCTTTCCACCGTGCCCCCGACCGCCCCGCCCGCGCCCTGCGTCTACACGGACCTGCCCTACGCCCTGGCCCTGCGGGACCTCTGCCGGAACTACCGTATGCGGGCGCAGATGAACACCAAATATATGGAAGCATCGGCCCGGGAAAACACCGTTACGCATGTACTCAACCTGCTCGTATCCAAATTGACCAGGGCCGACATCCAGTCGACCATCACCCCGGACGAGGGGAGGAATGTCCCCTGGCATATCTACAATGTCGAAGCCTGCGACACGGCAAAACAGGTATTTGCCGGGCTTGACGGCTTCATGGATATGGTGGAACTGAAAAAAGACGGCCCTCTGGTAAAAGACGCCCGGGAAATCAAGGAACGGGCCTGTCTCTTTATGGAAGAGATCATCGAAGTCGGGGGCTACTTCAAGGCCGTGGAAGCGGGTTTCTTCGTGGATTCCGGCAGATACCCCGAACGGAATGGCGACGGCATAGCCCGGAAAATTGACGGCGGTATCGGAGAGGGCGCCGTTTTCAAGCGGGACGACGATTATTTCGCGCCGGTTACCGCCCATTACGGCTACAACAACGTCGCCCAGTACGACCCGGAAGCAGCGGTCAACCCGTCGAAACTTATCGGCGGCTGTACCTTCGAGGATCCCGGCAAGATCGTGTACATCGACGAGCTTGACGAAGAGGACAATGTTCACAAGCGCATGGAAGAAACGGCAAAGTACCGCCATACCGGGCTTTTGAAACCGGAAATGGAATGGGCCGCCGACGGGACGGTGATGCTGACCATGTTCCTCCCCGCCGCCCGCCGCGTCGCCGAAGCCGCCGCCCTGGAATTTGCCGCAAAGATGAACCTCCGGGACCCGGAAGTTATCAATGTCGAGATAATGCAGGAGGCGGAGGGTACACGTATCGAACTCAAGGGCAAGCTGCCCTTTGATGTCGATACGGCTACTCTTTCCATTCCGCCGGAGCCGGAGCTGCTTTCCCGTGAAGAGATCCGCGCCGATGTGGAACAGCACCCCTTGCGGGTGGTTTGCGCCACCGTCGGCGAGGACGAACATTCGGTGGGCCTGCGGGAAATTATCGACATCAAGCACGGCGGCATTGAAGGTTTCGGCATCGAGGTACACTATTTGGGGACCTCCGTGCCGGTGGAAAAACTGGTGGACGCGGCCATAGAACTCAATGCGGAGGCGATCCTTGCCTCGACCATCATCAGCCACGACGACATACACTACAAGAACATGAAGCGGCTCCACGAGCTTGCCGTCGAAAAGGGTATACGGGATAAAGTGGCAATCGTCGCGGGAGGCACCCAGGTAGTGCCCCGGCTTGCGGTAAACCAGGGCATAGACGCCGGTTTCGGCAGGGGATCCCACGGCATCGATGTGGCGACCTTCCTGATCAAACGCCGGCGGGCAAAACGCGCCGGAGCCGGGGCCTAGCAGCCTGTTGCAAAAGACGCCGCGAAGGGAGCGCCCATGAAGATCGATATCCTTGTCGCCGAAATCGGTTCCACCACAACCCTGGTAAACGCCTTCACGGGCGTCAATTCGCCGGAACCGGTCTTCTGGGGGCAGGGAGAGGCGGCGACATCGGTGCTTGAAGGCGATGTCCGCGTGGGGCTGCGGGGCGCGGTTGACGACCTCTGCCGGAACAAGGGGCTTGCGGGCCTTGACTACGGTGAAATGCTGGCCACTTCGAGCGCCGCCGGGGGCCTTAAAATGACCGTCCACGGCCTGGTCTACGACATGACCGCCAAGGCCGCCCGTGAAGCCGCCCTGGGCGCGGGGGCGGTGCTGAAAATGGTAACGGCCGGGCTGCTCCGGGAAGGCGATCTGGACGAGATACAGGCAATAAAGCCCAACATCATCATGCTTGCGGGGGGCGTTGACCACGGAGAGCGGGATACCGCCCCGGCAAACGCGAAAAGCCTTAAGGCCCTGGGGATCAAAGCCCCGGTCATCTATGCCGGCAACATCGACGCGCAAACGGAGATAAAAAGTATCTTTGAGGGAACCGGCATTCCCCTTTACATTGTGGAAAATGTCTATCCCCGCATCGACGAACTCAACGTCGAGCCCGCCCGTAAGATCATCCAGGCGGTCTTTGAGGAACACATCATCCACGCGCCGGGCATGGAGCATATCCGCGACATGGTGACTGGCCCCATCATCCCGACGCCGGGGGCCGTAATGGAAAGCGC
>JAITLF010000183.1 GCA_031278025.1 Treponema sp. | reverse complement strand
GGGGAAATTATAGTTCCATTCTTTTTGATTATCAGTTCAATAGCCGGGACATTGCGGTTGGACTGTCTTTAAATAATGCCGCGGTTTCCCTGGAGTTGGATCTTTCGGAACTTTCCGCTCCCCTTACCGGAACGGGCGTCCTGTGGCTTGGATCCGGCGCCACCCCCGATAACGGGGCGGTTGAGGATAGCGAAGAAACAATCGTAATCATTAATGAATTAAGAACCAATTACGCCATATCCCCAGGGGAACCGGAAAACTTCACCGACGAGGCCGTAACAGAAACGCTTTAATGGAGGATGGCATTTCCCCTTCCTCCGGCATATACCAATTCATCTTTCCCGCTGTTTTTCATTACTGAGCCTCCGCAGAGCAACGTTCCGGGGTGTTGCCGGACTCCCGAATGAAAAAGAGTTTTATCCCTTCTTTGGGGAAGCGGCGTTTTGTCTTCGCCACGATGGATTGAGCGGTTTCCGCGTCCCGGTCATCCAAATAGCTGATTAAAAGGAAATTTTCTTCGGGCCAGGTAGGGGTACCCAAACGGTATTGGGCTTTCCCCCTTCCGTGTACTACCGGCAACAGGGTGTAATAAAAATCTTTTATACCCGCTTCAAGGCCGCCGATGATTTCTTCTTCCACCGAACGGTTTGCCATTAATTCCATCCGTTTCATTTGTTTATCCCCTTTTCATACGGTTGTGTTTTCCCCGATGCTCATTGATGAACGAATACATGACGGGGATAAAGAACAGGGTAATAAGGGTAGCGGAGGAGAGGCCGCCGATGACGGTTACTCCTATGGGCTGGATCATCATGGCGGACTTGCCGGGGAAAAACGCCATGGGTATCAATCCCAGAATCGTCGTCAAGGTGGTCATCAACACCGGCCGCATCCGGGACGTTCCGCCTTCGATACAAGCCTCCCGCACCGGAACGCCCCGGCCTACCAACAGGTTGGTGTAATCCACCAGGACGATGCCGTTGTTTACCACAATGCCCGCCAGCATCACGAGGCCCACCATGGTGAAGGTACTCAACGACTGCCCCAGTACAAGATAAATACCCACCACCCCGATCAGCATGAGGGGGATGGTACAGAGGTTGATCAGGGGGTCTTTAAAGGACTCGTATTGACCGGCCATGACGCCAAACACCAGGAGTACCGCCAGGGTTATAATAAGCGCAAAGGTCCCGATGGTTTTGGTAATTTCACCCCATTGGCCCTGATAGGACAGGCTCATACCTTCGGGAAGAATAAAATTACGGTTAAGAATTTCTTTAATTTTGTTTTCAACCTCGTCGGCCCGGAAGCCTTCGAGCAGGATCCCGGTAATATGAATCGTCCGGGACTGGTTCTCCCGGCTGATGCTTACCGGGCCGGCGCCCTTTTCCAGGGATGCAAAGTTGGAAAGGGGAATGAGCGAGCCGGTAGTGGAAGAAACAAAAATCCGCTGAAGGTCGGGCAGTTTCTCCCGGTCTTCCTTCCGTAATTCCAGGGTTACCGAATATTCGTTTCCGCCGTACCGTAACGTGGTCGGCGTTACGCCGTTCATGGCCGCGGAAATCTCGTTGGCGATTCCGCCGACCGAAAGCCCCAAATTATAGGCCCGCCGCCGGTCAATGACAACTTCTACCTGGGGAAGCCCCTCGGTCATGTCAACGGAGACTTCGCTTAGTTCAGGCGCTTCCGCCTTGAGGATGTCCGCTATCTCCCACGCCGCTTCGAGTCCCGCGTCAATATCATCAATGCTGAGAACAAGATCAATATCCGCTCCCCCCGCCATGGCCCGGGCCATGCCCTGCCCAAAACTTAAACTGGCGTTGGGAAAATCGTCAAAATGGGCGCGCAGTTTATTCATCACCTGGTTCGAGGTATCCGCCTCGGGATTATCCATAGAGAGGCTCACGCTTAATTCCCCCCGGTTCGTACCGCTGCCGGAAGCGCGCCCCCCGGAACCAACATTGACAATAATATTTTTCGCCCCCTTTATTTCATCAATGGCGATTTCCTGAAGCTGCAGCATCACCGCCTTGGTGTCTTCGTATCTGGTTCCCTGGGGAAGTTCAACGTTGAGGCGTATCGACTCCTCGTTCATGGGCGGCATCATGGTGATCCGCATCTTGGGAAGGCACAGAACCGATCCGGCAAAGGCGGCGATAACCAGCGCCAGTACCGCAAGGCGGTGATTGACCGCCGCGGAAAGCAGGCGGCGGTATCCGGCGGTAATACGGTTAAGGACGAATTCACAGGCCCCGTCAACGGCAATAAGCAGTTTGTTTTTAAGGGGCCGCTGCGTCCGGGTGTACAGGGGCAAATATTTGCTTGAGAGGATGGGAACCAGAAAAAGCGCCACAAAAAGGCTGGAAGCCAGGGCGACCCCCACGGTAAAAATAAGACCCTGAAATAATTCTCCCATCATTTCAAGGCGGTTCTTGAAAAGAAATATCGGGACAAATACGCAGAGGGTAGTCAGGGTGGAAGAAACGATGGAAGACATCACCTCCTGGGTTCCCAGGATTGCCGCCATATCCGGTTTCGCGCCCCGTTCCCGGTATTTGAAAATATTTTCGAGGATCACGATAGAACAGTCCACAATCATCCCTATCCCCAAAATAAGGCCCGCCATGGTAAGCATATTCAGGGTAATACCCCCAAGGTTCATAACAAGGAGGGTTACTAAAATCGAAAAGGGAATAGAAATGCCGATGATGACCGCGCTTTTAATGTTCCGCAAAAAGATAAAGAGGACCCCCATAGCAAGGGCAGCGCCCAGAAGAGCGGAGTTTACGAGTTCATCGATCATATCCCTGATTTGGGTGGTATCATCCTGGGTGATTTCAAGGCTCACATCCTGGGGCAGCAGTTTTTGTATTTCCGCAAGTTTATCGTATACTCTGCCGGCCACCGCCGCGGAATTGGCGCCGCTCTGTTTGGTAACTCCCACGTACACGCCGCTTTCACCGTTGATATACACCGTGGAAGTTTCATCGGGATACCCCAGGGTAACCGACGCTATATCCAGAAGCCTGATGTCCGCGCCGTTCCGCCGTGCGATCACCGTTTCGGCAATATCCGCCAGGGCCTTATACTCGCCGGTAGTCCTAACGCTGTAATTTTTAGAACCCTCGACAACAGAACCGGCCCCCAACTCAACATTCTGCGCGGCCAGGGTTCCGGCGATACCGGTAATGGTAAGGCCGTAGGCCTCAAGGCGGTTTTGCGCTATTTCCACCTGGACCAATTCTTCGCGGCCCCCGTTTACGTTGGTCGAAGCCACGCCGTCAACCTGCTCAAGCCGGTCCTGAATAGTATTCACCGCGATGGCCCGCAGTTCGTTCTGGCTCCGGTTTCCCCTGACCGCGATGCGGAGTATGGGCATGGAGTTGGGATCAAACTGCATGATGGAAGGGGTGTCCGCTTCATCGGGGAGCCGCCGCCTGACCCGGTCGATCCGGTCCCGGATGTCGTTGGTCTTGGCGTCAAGATTGGCGCCGTAATCAAATTCCAGCCTGATCATGCTGGACCCCTCGCTGGAAGTGGACGTCATTTCGGTTAAACCGCTCAAGTTCACAAGCTGCGCTTCCAGGACCCTGGT
>JAITLF010000101.1 GCA_031278025.1 Treponema sp. | reverse complement strand
CGGAAACGGTGATTGTCCCCTCGTTCTGGAGCCAGATCGCCACGGATATTATCGCCCAGAAGTACTTCCGCAAGGCCGGTGTCCCGTCCGCGAAGATCTACGCCTGGAAAGAATGGCTGCCCTCCCCGCTTGACCGGGACGATCCCGGAGGAGAATTGCCGGAAGATGGGGCCGAACATGACTGCCGCCAGGTCTTTCACCGGCTGGCCTATACCTGGATGGATTGGGGCCGGAAAAACGGCTACTTCGACACTCCCGAAGATGAAAGGGCCTTTTACGACGAAACCTGCTCCATGCTTGCCCGTCAGATGGCGGCCCCCAATAGTCCCCAGTGGTTCAATACGGGGATTTTCGCGGTATACGGCATAGACGGCCCGGCCCAGGGGCATTACTACTTTGACCCGGCGGACGGAAAACTCAAGAAGTCCGGCAGCGCGTACGAGCGGCCCCAGCCGCACGCCTGTTTCATCCTCTCCATCGAAGACGACCTGGTGAACGAGGGGGGTATCATGGACCTGGTAACCAGGGAAGCCCGGCTCTTCAAGTATGGTTCCGGTACGGGGTCCAACTTCTCCAGGATCCGGGCGCTGAACGAGAGTCTCTCGGGCGGCGGCGTGTCGTCGGGTCTGCTGTCGTTCCTCAAAATAGGCGACCGGTCCGCTTCGGCGATTAAAAGTGGGGGCACTACGCGCCGGGCGGCGAAGATGGTTACGCTGGACGCGGATCACCCTGATGTGGAAAAGTACGTGGACTGGAAGGCCGATGAAGAACACAAGGTGGCCGCCATGGTTACCGGTTCCGCGTTGATAAAGAAAAACCTGGACGCGGTAAAAAAGGCGCTGGCCGGTTTTCGGGGGCCCGACGAGGACAAGTTTAACGCCGAAAAGAACCACGAGCTTGCTTCGGCCCTGCTCCGGGCCTTAAAAGACAAGCTGCCTGCCACTTATCTGTATCAACTTTTGCGCCGGCTGGAACAGGGGGATGATACGGTAAATCCCCAGGTTTTTACCACGGCGTGGGACGACGAGGCCTACAACACGGTTTCCGGCCAGTCCTCGAACAACAGTCTTCGGGTAAGCGACGCCTTTATGCAGGCGGTGCTGGACGATGGGGACTGGCCGCTTACGCAGCGTGTTTCCGAAAAGCCGGTAAGAACCATCAAGGCGAGGAAGCTCTGGGAACAGGCGGCCCGCTCGGCCTGGCAGTGCGCGGACCCGGGCCTGCAGTACCACACCACCATTAACGACTGGCACACCTGCCCCGCGGGCGGGGAGATACGGGCGTCCAATCCCTGTTCCGAGTATATGTTCCTCGATGACACGGCCTGTAATCTGGCGTCGATAAACCTGGCGGTACTGTACGACAAAGGCGCAAAAACATTCAATGTAGAGGCGTACCTCCACGCGATCCGTATCTGGACTATCATCCTGGAAATATCCGTAGTAATGGCCCAGTTTCCGGCCCCGAAAATCGCGCGGTTATCCTGGGAGTACCGGACCCTGGGGCTGGGATTCGCCAACCTGGGGACCCTCCTTATGCTGATGGGGCTGCCCTACGATTCCTCCGGGGGCCGGGCGGTGGCGGGGTCATTGGCGGCCCTGCTTTCCGCGGAGGCTTATGCGCAGTCCGCACGGATGGCCGCCGGGCTGGGGCCTTTCGCGCGTTTTGCCGAAAACCGCGAAAACATGCTTCGGGTGATCCGTAACCACCGGCGGGCGGCCGACAACGCCCCGGCCGGCGAATACGAGGGGGTTCACACACCGCCCCGGGGCATTGAGGCCGATTATTGTCCGCCCTACCTGCTGGACGCCGCAAGGGCCGCCTGGGACCGGGCGCTGGAACTGGGAAGCGCCCACGGGTTCCGCAACGCCCAGGTAAGCGCCATTGCCCCCACCGGGACCATCGGCCTCTTGATGGACTGCGACACTACCGGCGTTGAACCGGACTTTGCCCTGGTAAAGTTCAAGAAACTTGCCGGCGGCGGTTACTTCAAAATCATCAACCAATCCGTACCCCCGGCGCTGGAGGCTCTGGGTTACAGTCCCGAGGCAATCGAGGAAATTAGCTCCTACGCGACGGGAAAGAAAACCCTGCGGGAGGCGCCGGGGATCAACGCCAGGGCGCTGGAAGAACGCGGTTTTACCGAAGCGGCAATCGCGGCCGCGGAAGAAGCGGTCAGGACGGCGCTCAGCCTGGAGGGGGTGTTCAACCCCTGGATACTCGGGAAGGACTTTGTGGAGAAGACCCTGCGTATTCCCGAGGCGACCTGGTCCCTGCCGGGCTTTAGCCTGTTAAAGCACCTGGATTTTTCCGATGAGGAGATCGCGGCCGCCGAACTCTACGCCTGCGGTACTATGGGGCTGGAAGGGGCGCCGCTTCTTAAAAAGGAACACTACCCGGTGTTCGACACCGCCACTCCTTCGGGGAAGAACGGCAAGCGATCCATCGCCTGGACCGCCCATATCGGCATGATGGCGGCGGTACAGCCTTTTATTTCCGGGGCGATTTCCAAGACGATCAATATGCCCAACGGTTCCGGCTACGAGGATGTAAAAGGCGCGTATATGCTGTCCTGGAAAAGCGGCCTCAAGGCGGTTGCCCTGTACCGGGACGGTTCAAAGCTTTCCCAGCCGCTGGCGTCTTTTGCGCCGGGCGCCGATCCGCTGGCGGACACTATCCTCGCGGCGGAACGCAGCCTGGAAACCTCCGAACGGTCCGCCGGCGCCGAACATGCCGCGTCAAAGGATACCCGCAGGACAAGGCGGCCGCTTCCCAACCGGCGGAGCGGTTACACCCAGAAGGCAAAGATCGGCGGACACTCGATCTTTATCCGTACCGGGGAATACGACGACGGTTCCCTGGGGGAGATCTTCCTGGATATGCACAAGGAAGGCGCGGCCTTCAGGAGTCTGCTCAACAGTTTTGCCATTGTCGTTTCGCTGGGACTCCAGTACGGGGTTCCCCTTGAAGAATACGTGGACGCCTTTGTCTTTTCCAAATTTGAGCCGAACGGTCTGGTTCAGGGTCACGATTACGTCAAAATGGCGACCAGCGTCATCGATTATATCTTCCGCGACCTGGCCATTAGTTACCTCAAGCGCACCGACCTGGGCCAGGTAAAACCCGAAGATCTTATGACGACTTCCACCAAGGAAGACTCCGGGGATTTCCTCCCGGATCTGCGCCTCCACCGCACCCGCCGGACCGAGGCGAAAACCGCGGGAAACGCGCCAAAGGCCGGTTACACCGCGAAAGCCACGGAAAAGGCCGAAAAAGCGGCGGCATCCACGGCGGCGCTTCCATCCGGCGGCCACAGTGACGCGGCAAAGATAGCCCAGGCGCGCATCAAAGGCTACGAAGGCGACCCCTGCCCTGCCTGCGGTTCCTTCACCCTGATCCGCAACGGCACCTGCATGAAGTGCGATACGTGTGGCGGAACTACCGGGTGTAGCTAAGTTGTCTCACACGTATCGCCCGATTCCTGCGGAGGGACTACCGGGTGTAGTTAAGCTGCCGCGCAGGTGTCGCCCGATACCTGTGGCGGAACTACCGGGTGCAGCTAAACTACCGCGCAGGCGCGTCCGCCTGGCTACCATTTCTCCGGCTCAAAACCTTCGGGCGGTTCGATTAGATGGACGGATTCCCCCGTTAGTTCAAGCACAAAAAAACCGGATTTGCAGGCGTAATTTTATATCGGGCGCATCCGGCCTGCGGCCGGACCGGGCTTTACGCTTGTATCTTTTGCCCGACACCCCAAAACGGGCAAAAGGATACCGCTTCAATCCCTTGCGCCTGGCTGTTT
>JAITLF010000045.1 GCA_031278025.1 Treponema sp. | reverse complement strand
ACTGCCGGGGTGATACTGCTTATTCCCCTGCAGCCGGTACTCACCCTTCCGGCGGTGCAGACCGCGTCGGCGAATATCCTGCCCGCCCTGTTCGGGGCCTTGTCCCTTGCCGTACTGGGGAATAATATCGGCGGCGGGATCAGGGCGCCGGGACGGCTTAAAGGCGCGATCCTCCCGGAGATTCTTGTCGCCGCGCTGACCCTGGTAGACAATCTCGTGGTGAAGAATTTCGACTATATGACCCAGTTGCAGGGGTTTGTGATCATCGGTATGCTGTCGGTGATTTACTTTTTTACCAAAGCCCTTTATAAAAAAGGCAGAATCAAGGTGATGCTGCCGGAAGACGGCGGGCAAAGGCCCGTATAGCCGGCCGCGCAAGGAGAAGTTCATGCTCTTTTTTTTAATTCCCCTTTTCCTGCTTTTCTGCTTTATCGCGGCAGTTTTGATTTCAACGTTTTTGTTTCGCCCTCCCCGGGGCCGGCCGGATGCCGCCTATGATCCGGGGGAGATTCCGGAGGAGATCCTTGGCCGCCTAACGAAAGCGATTACTTTTCCCACAATCTGTACCCAGGACTATGCGGGGACCGACTTTGCCCCTTTCGAGGATTTTATCGCCTTCCTCGCGGAGGCCTATCCCCTGTTCCACCAAACCTGCGGCCTCCGGCGGGTCAACGGCTATGCCCTGGTGTACCGCTGGAAGGGCACGGATCCCTCCCTGCGGCCGATGATGTTCACCGCCCATTACGATGTGGTTCCCGTGGAAGCGGGGACCGAGGCCGGGTGGAAATATCCGCCCTTCTCCGGCACGGTTGCGGAGGGACGGATCTGGGGCCGGGGAACCCTGGACATCAAGAGCCAGATCACCGCCCACATGGAAGCCGCGGAAACCCTGATGCGCCGGGGCTTTGCCCCCAAACGGGATTTCTACTTTGTCTACGGTCAGGATGAGGAAACCGGCGGCCGCAACGGCGCGTACAAAACGGCGGATTATTTCGCGGAAAGGGGAATCCGCTTTGAAGGGGTACTGGACGAGGGAGGCTTCATCGTGTCCGGCGTCATCAAGGGCGTAGCCGTCCCCCTGGCGCTGATCGGTACTGCGGAAAAGGGCTTCTGCAACTACGAACTGACTCTGGAAGGAGAGGGAGGCCACAGCTCTATGCCGCCCGCCCACACCGCCCTTGGGAACGCCGCCCGCCTGATCACCGCCGTCGAATCGCGGCCTCTGCCTCCCCGGCTTACGCCGCCCGTTCTCCGGCTGTTCCGCAATATCGCCGGGGAAATGGGCTTTGTGGTGCGCATGGCTGTGGCTAATATCCGGATATTCAAGCCGCTGATACTGAAAATACTTTCGGTTAATCACGTCACAAACGCGATGGTGCGCACCACCTTTGCCGCCACCATGGCCAGGGCCAGCGGCGCCGCCAATGTGCTGCCCCAGAAGGCCCAGGCCGTGGTCAACGTACGGCTCCTGCCGGGAGACTCCGTGGAGGATGTGTCCGCCTATTTCAAGAAAATCGCCGGGAAGCTAAAGCTCCCCCTCACCGTCCGCGCCCTTGTCGCGGAAGAACCCTCCCAGGTATCCCCTGCCGATGGAACGGTCTACCGGCGGCTCATTGCCCTCATCGACGAAGTCTTCCCCGGCGTCATCGCCTCCCCCTACCTCGTAATGGGCGGCACCGACGCCCGCAAGTATTACAGGGTCTGCGATCACGTCTACCGCTTCACCCCCATGCTGGTTACCAACGAGGAGAAAGACACGGCGCACAGCACCAACGAATCGGTCACCATTGCCAACTACGGCAGGATGATCTATTTCTTTACCCGGTTTATCGAAGGGTTTGACGCCTGAGTAGATAGCGCCGGATCGCCGCGTTACGGCCTGGGATGGCGCCAGGCGTCATTTTAGTCGATAAATTTTATCCATAAAGAAGGCCCTCGGCACCGTTTACCGCAGGTAAATGTAAAACTGCTGGTATTTGTCAGAGGGCGCTTGACAAATATTCATAGTAAAACTATGGTATTATTTGGATTAATTTGGAGGTATGCATGGGGTTTTTTATTGCCCGCGTAAGCGGGGCGATTTTTGGGGCTTGTTTTGGTACTTTTGGCCTTTGTCCTGGAGGTGGTTCTCCGGGTCAGGCTGCGGAAAAATAACCCTGTTCCGGCCGGACCCGGACTAAGGTCATTTTCGGTACTTGGGGCCGCCGGAGCCCTCTATGTTTTTATCAACACGGCGCTGAATCTAACAAAATACCGATCCGGCATAAGTAGTATTGTTACCGTGTCCGCGCCGCTGCTCCTGTTCTCCGTTTCGCTTGCCGCCAACTTTGTTGTGCTGTGGGTTGACGCGGTGAAGGCGGACATACGGCGTCTTACCGTTTCCGGCCTTTGCGCCGCCCTTGCCTCGGCCCTGCAATTTACACTGCTGGCCTTTAACCTGGCCCTGCGCTGGAACAATTTTACCCACGGTATGGCGGAGTACCTGTACATCCAGATTTTGCTGCTGACGCTTGCGGCGGTCAACGCGGGCCTTTTCTTCATTATTTTCTTTAAGCTGAAAAAAGCGGCGGCATCGTATAACAGGGGTTGATATGGCAAAAATTAAATCGCGTCTTGGCGAGCTGCCGGAACATTACGAAAGGCTCGGCCTGAAAAAAAGGGAAATCGCCCTGTGGGTGGACGGGACCCGCACCAACTCGGGCGAGAAGGGAACCTATGAATGGTGGTAATTCAGCTGAACGGCGGCTGTCTTCCAGGTTGAAAGTTCAAAGGGTTTGGGGGGAAGGGGCATGAGGAATGGCCGTTCCTCGGCAAAGGCGCTTTCCCGGCTGCCCGGTTTCTTCCGGAAGGGGCTTCGGTTAAAGTCGGCCGGCTTATACCGCATTGCCTCGTTTAATTCCCAGAGAGAGAAGAACTGCCGGTTCCGCAGGACGGCGATAATCCAGGTAGACAATATCCCCACAGCCCGTTCCACGCCGGCTTTTTCTTTTGGCTTTCTCACTCCGGTGGGGATACCCGCAGTTCCGTAGTGTTCAGCCATTTCATGACAGGTCTTGTTGATTACCGGAGAATACCAGTCAGCCTTTTCAATGCCGGTCTTCAAATTGTCCGGTATCAGGAGCCTGGTTACGCCACCAAGAACTGGTAAGCATGGACATGGGCGGTAATCCAGCTTTCCAGGTTTTGGCTTAAAAAGCCTTCCGCATAGGCATAGCCGGAAAAGGGTAATACCGCTGCAAACACATAGACCGGTATGGGCTTCCCGCTTATGTTGTCCGTAAGAGAGATGGTATCTCCGGCCCAGTCAACTTCCAGCCGTTCCCCAGGCTTGTGCTCAATGTGCAGGGTTGCCTTGTGCCGACAGGCAAACTGCTGGTACTGGCAACAGAACCCTGAATACATAAGCGGCCTTGTCC
>JAITLF010000307.1 GCA_031278025.1 Treponema sp. | reverse complement strand
ATTTGGCGGAATATGAACTGGCGCCCCGGCTGCGGGCTTTCTACGCCGCCCTGAAACGGTCCGCCGCATCCCCTGGTGCGGGAGAAGACGGTGTATGAATCTTCGGTTCTGCGGGGGGCTGCGGGTTTTAATTAGGCCGTGGAACTTTTCCAGCCGGTTATAAAACTTTTCCAGCCGGTTATAAAACTTTTCTAACCGGTTATAAAACTTTTTTAACCGGTTATAAAACTTTTTTAACCGGTTATAACGGTTTTCCAGCCGGCTGCGGGGCCTTACAGGGGGCGGTAAAACTGTTATAACCGGTTATAAAACTTTTTTAACCGGTTGGAAAACTTTTACAGGGGGCGGTAAAACTTTTACAGCCGGTTATAAAACTTTTTCAACCGGTTATAAAACTTTTCTAACCGGTTATAAAACTTTTCCAGCCGGCTGTAAAACGGCTGCCGCTCCTGGAAATTGTTAATGCGCCCGCCGTGAGGATTGACCCCGTGTGTGTAAAACCGTTATAGTTTCTTTATAAAGTTGGGATTTTGTAATGAAGGTTCTTCAAGTTAAAGACATCCAGAGAAAAGATGTTCCTATTTATTATCGCAGGCTTTTTTCCGGTATCCTGGTACTGGAATTAGTGAACAAACACGTAGAAAGGGCCATTGAATTTACGATAGAAACAAAACCAACGGGCGTACGGGATATTATGGTTACCTTAGCCGAACCGGTGGATTACCCGCTTATCCCCCTGATGAAGGAAATAAAGACCTTTTTATATGAACTGGACGATTCCGGAGGGCTTCCTGGCTGAAACAACCTTCATTTCCGCCTCCCCGGAAGAAACCGGCGCCGCCGGAGAATGGCTTGCCGAATCTTTGAAGCCCGGAAGCGTTGTAGCCCTGCGGGGAACATTAGGCGCGGGAAAAACCTGTTTCACCAAAGGCATAGCCCGTTTCCTCGGCATAGAAGACGAAGTAACCAGCCCCACCTATACTATTGTTTCCGAATACGCCGGCAAGATACCCCTGTACCACATTGATGCCTACCGCTTAACGGGGGATGACGATTTTATCGCCGTGGGCGGGGAAGAAATCATCGGCGGCAACGGGGTTTCGGTAATTGAATGGAGCGAGCGCATCCCGGAATCTATTCCCCCCGAAGCCGTCATCGTGAAAATTGAGATCTTTCCTGAAGGGCAGCGCAAAATCACCATACGGGTTCCGGATATAAAACCATGACGGTTCTTGCCATTGCCACGGCGACTTCTGTTCTTCAAGCGGCGGTTTCTTCGGAAGACGGCGTATGGTTTATCGAACATGACGCGGGAATCACCCACTCGGAAGCCCTCCTGGTTCTGACGGACGCCCTTCTGCGTATATCCGGCCTGGATAAACGGGACGTGGACCTTGTAGCCTGCATGAAGGGGCCCGGCTCTTTTACGGGCCTGCGCATAGGGTATGCGGCGGCCAAAGGGTTTTCCCTGGCCCTGGGTATCCCGGTAGTGTCGGTACCGACGCTGGATTGCCTGGCCGCCCGGTTTTCCTTCTGGCCGGGTCCGGTGCTCCCCGTCATGGACGCCAAAAAGCGCCGGTATTTTACCGCCCTGTACCGGGGCCGGGACCGGGTAACCGATTACCTGGATGCCGGCGCTGCGGACATTGCCGGCGTTGCGGCCCAGGCCCCCGGAGACCTGCTGCTTACCGGGCCGGATGCCGCCATGCTGTTCCCGGAACTCTCCCGCCTCATGGGGGGCGGGCGGAAAATCCGCGTTGATCCCGGCGGAAAATACGACGGAATCCGGGAATTGCTGGAAATTTCCAGGGAATACCGGATACGCAATGCTACCGATCAGGCATCATCCGGCCCGCTCTATTTACGGAAAAGCGACGCGGAACTGGCGCGCTGTAGGGATCAGCATTGAAGACCGAAAAAAAGGGGATTGCCGGGTAACGCCCCGCAATCCTTTAGCGCCTGCTATGAATTCTTTAACTCGTGCAGTTGTTTGAGGCCCCGCAGCTTGAAGGTCGCCTTCTCCTGAATCTGCCGGACCCGTTCCCGTGTTATACCCAGGAGTTTTCCCGTTTCCTCCAATGTCAGGGGGCCTTCGCCGGCCAAACCGAAACGGAGCTGGATGATCCGCATCTCCCGTTCCGAAAGCTGGGAGAGGATATCCTTCAGGGTTTCCTGAAGGGTTATGGAAAAAACCAGTTCAAAGGGTTCTTCCAGGTTGTCGTCTTTGATGAGGTCCGCCAGACGGGTCAGGTTATCGTCATCAACGATGGTATCAAGGCTGGTGGTTTCCTGGGAGAGCTTTACGATCTCTTTGACCTTTGGAAGGGGTATCCCCAGGTATTCGGACAACTCTTCCTCGCTGGGATCCCGGCCCAGGTCCTGGGTAAGCTGCTTTGACACAAAATAGCACTTCTTGATGGTATTCAGCATGTGGACGGGGATGCGGATCACCCGCCCCTTATCGGCAATGCTCTTGATAATGGCCTGGCGTATCCACCAGGTGCCATACGTAGAAAACCTGCAGCCCCGTGTATAATCGAAACGCTCCACC
Source organism: Treponema sp. (assembly GCA_031278025.1). The sequence continues at coordinate 7,030 of JAITLF010000307.1, read as the reverse complement.
GCCTCAATGAGGCCGATATTCCCTTCGTCAATAAGGTCCAGAAGGGACAAACCCCGGTGCTGATAATTTTTGGCAATGGAAACTACCAGGCGCAGGTTGGAATTGATCATCCAGTTTTTGAATAAGTGCAGGGTTCTCTCTATGATGTCTTTTTCCTGGCGGTAACTGTCGTCGTATTCCCGGTCTTTATATGCGGCTTCAAGGTCCCGCAGGCGGTTCCGGTAGGCCATGATCTTTTCGCCAATGATCTGTTCTTCCTGGACCGACAGAAGGGAATATTTGGCTATCTGCTTGAAGTAGAGCGCCAGAGGATCGGTTTCCTTTGACCCCTTCACTTTTTTCTCGTTTTTCATTTTCAGGTTTTTCGTATTTTTTATGTTTGTTACCGGTTGAACATCCATCGGCTTTTTCTTTATCCGGTTTTTCTGTATTCCTGGTTCGTCCATCTGTTTTGAGGCCCCTTTCTCTTTGCCGCCAACGCGTATCCTCTCCGGCGTTTCGATATATCTTGTTTTTAACATGCCCCTGCCCCTCCTGCGTTATTTTTTTATCTTTACCCCCCTCCCTTCACCCCCCTTTTTCGTCCCCCCTTCACCCACCCGTTACAAACCTAACACCACTAGGCACGGGGCGCGGTTACGGGATCAACCGGGTTATTATTCCGGTAAACCAGAAAGAACAACTGCGGTTTAGCTGATACGCCGTCAATCCCCAGCTTACCCAGTTCCGCTCCCGGTGAAACCCTGTCCCCCTCTTTTACCGACAGGCTTTCGCAGCCTCCGTATACATAGAGATACCCGCCCGTCATCTGAACAATGACGACCTTGCCAAAACCGCGATACGGCCCTGCGGAGACCACGGTTCCCTGGGTCAGGTTTTGCACGGATTCGGACCGCTCGCCCAAAAGCATCACGCCGCTTAGTTTCCCCGTCATATACTGAATTGATTTCGCGTTCACCGGCCACTTGATCGCGGTATCCACCGTCCTGGCTTTGGTAGACCGGAGCGCCGTCCCGCTGCCGGCGCCGGCCCCCCCGCCGGCAGCCGCGGCGCCGCCGCCGGCAGCTCCCCCGCCGGCGCCGGCAGTCGGAACCGTCCGCGGCGCAGGCGGGGAAACGGCAATAGCCCCTCCATTCCGGGGAATACGCAACATGTCCCCGGCTTTTAACACGTAATCCTCCGTCAGACTGTTCGCGGCCCGCAACTCCTGGACGGTAATCCCATACCGCCGGGCGATTCCGTAAAACGCCTCGCCCTTAGCTGCCTGATGGTACATAAAATCGCCGGTTCCCGCGGCAGGGGCCGCCTGATCCGGCGCTCCCGCCGTCCGGGGTATCTTAATCCGCTGGCCCGCCTGAACCTGCCGGGGATCCGAGATGCCGTTCAGGGTCAAAACTTCCTCAACCGTAACCCCATAGGAACGGGCTATTGAATAAATCGTTTCTCCCTTTTGCATGACATGATCCGCGTTTTGCGCATAAACCGCCACAATCATCGCAAAGAAGAGGGGATAAAAAAAACGGTGCCGGACATTCATATTGAGTAGTTTATCGGCGTTTTTGCCGGCCGCCGTTAGCGCCGCCCGAACCCCGCGGGCTTCTTCCTGTTCCCCCGCGGGGCGGAACCCCGCACCCCGCCGGGAGGCCAGGGTCCGGGCAGAGGCCCGCGGGGAGCGCAAACCTGGGTTTTTTGACCGCAAAAACACTTTTGTACAGCGCAAAAACACTTTTGCGCCGCGCAAACTCCGGTTTACACGCCGCGGGCCCTTGCCGCCGCTGTCCGCGGGGAAGCCTCCGGAAAGGAGGGCCGAACCTGCTGCGCACGCCCGCAGGCGAATTTGCCGGCGAAAAGCCGATACTGTCGCTATGGGTATGATACACCGCCAAACTCCCCGCCGCTCGGCGCGCGGGGAGTTGGTTCATTCCAAAAAGGAGCGCCTATCAGTATGCAGATAGAAATCGAAGTAAAGGCCTGGGTGGATGAGCCTGAAAAAATAAAATCCGCCCTCTCACTCACTGCGGAATACCGGGGAAAAATCCTGAAACAGGACGAATACTGGCTTAACCCGCCCTCGCCGGGCGTTTCGAAAGCCATCTCCACGTCTGGCATACGGATCCGGCAGGAAGAGGCCGAGGATGCGGAGGGGACGGTGCGGGAAGCCGTCATCGTTACCTATAAGACTAAGGAAGTCAGGGACGGCATGGAAATCAACCAGGAATGGGAATTCCGCGTCTCCGACCGGGCGGCGTTTGAGGAACTCCTGAACTGCCTGGGATTTACCCGCGGGTGCGCCAAGGAAAAATCCGGCTTCGCCTGGAACCATGAGGGCATAACGGCGGAGCTGACCCACGTCCCGCCCCTGGGCTGGTTTGTCGAACTGGAAATTCTTGCCGCTGACGACGCCGAAACCACCGTGCAATCGGCCCGCGGGCGTCTTTTGGACCTGCTGGGCAGGGTCGGCATAGGCGAGGACCGGATAGAAACCCGGTATTATTCAGAAATGCTGCAAGCCGCGGGGAACCCCCCGTGCGTTGCTTGATGAGGGGCTGAGGGGATATGGGGATAAGGGAACTCCTTAAGGATACGGCACCGAGGAATAAGTATCGCGAGATACCGCATCGGGAGCTAGGTATCATGGAGGAAAGGGCCTATAACAGGCCCAGTTGGGACGAATACTTTATGGAGGTGTGCAACGCCATCGCAAAACGGGCAACCTGCGACCGGGGGCGATCCGGGTGCGTCATTGCCAAAGATAACCAGCTCCTGGTAACCGGCTATGTGGGCGCCCCCGCCGGGCTTCCCCACTGCGACGATGCGGGGCATCAGCTTAAAAAGATGATCCATGAGGACGGAAGCATTACCACCCATTGTGTCAGAACCGTTCACGCGGAGCAAAACGCGATATGCCAGGCGGCAAAACGGGGAATTGCCATTGCGGGCGGTACCCTGTACAGCCGCATGACCCCCTGCCGAATCTGCGCCATGCTCATCATCAACTGCGGCATCCTCCGGGTAGTCTGCCAGCGGCGTTACCATGACGCCGCGGATTCGGAGGCCCTGTTCGAAAAAGCGGGGATTGCGCTGGAATACATTCATGATGAGCTTGAGCGATACGAAGCCCAGTAACGGACCGCCGGTTCCTGGAACCAAAGGTTCCAACCGCCGGGTCTTACAAAATCAACATGGCGTCGCCGTAACTGAAAAAGCGGTACCCTTCCCGGACCGCGCAGGCGTAGCTATCCAGGATAAGGTCCCGCCCGGAGGACGCGCCGCCTCCTGATTCCGCAAAGGCTGCGGCCAGCATGAGCAGGGTGGACCGGGGGGTGTGAAAATTGGTGAACAGCCCGTCAACCGCCTTAAAGGTGTAGCCGGGGTAGATGAACAGGGAGGCGGCCCCTTCCCCGCGGGAAAGCCCGCCGTCTTTCCACGCCGATTCTAAGGTGCGGACGCAGGTGGTCCCCACCGCGATCACCTTCCGGCCCTCGGCCTTGGCCTTCCCGACGCGGGAAGCGGTTTCTTCGGGGATGACATAGGTTTCCTCGTGCATCCGGTGATCCTCGATATCCTTTGTCCTCACGGGCAAAAAGGTACCCAGCCCAACGTGCAGGGTAAGAAAGGCGGTTTCAATCCCCCGGTCCTCAAGGCGGGTAAGGAGTTCCCGCGTAAAGTGAAGCCCCGCCGTGGGGGCGGCGGCGGATCCCGGCGTGGCGGCGTAAACCGTCTGGTACCGGGAGGCATCCTCCGGGGTATCTTTCCGCTTGATGTAGGGCGGCAGGGGAATGTGGCCGTGAACATCCAGCCAGGCGTCGTCAATAGGCTCGTCAAAACGGAGAAGGCGGAATTCGCCGCCGGCATCCCGGATCTCCCCCTCAATGCCGCCGGGAAAAACATAGCGGCTCCCGCTCCGGCGGCGCCGGGACCGCTGGACCATGACCCGCCAGGTATGGGCATCCAGCTTTTGGAGCAGGAGGAATTCAACCTGAACCCCGGAGCGTTTCGACTCGCCGTAAAGCCTGGCCTTGCGGACTTTGGAGTCATTGAACACCAGCAGGGCGCCGCCTTCCAGAATCTCCGGAAGGTCGGCGGCCATACGGTGGCTCAGGCTCCGGGAAGCGCGGTCCAAAACCATGAGCCGGCTCCGGCCCCGCTCCGCCGGGGGCGTCTGGGCTATAAGCCCTTCGGGAAGGTTAAAAGAGAAATCCTGGGTTTTCATCGCGGTCCTTTCGGGGAAGTTTAAGGTGTTCGTAGGCCTGGGGTGTTACCATCCTGCCCCGCGGGGTACGCTGCAAGAGGCCCGACTGGATAAGGTACGGCTCGTAGTAATCTTCCAGGGTGTCTACCGCCTCCCCGACGGAGATAGCCAGGGTTTCCGCCCCCACGGGCCCGCCGCCGTACCGTTCTATGATTATCTTAAGGATCTCCCGGTCGTGGCGTTCAAGCCCCAGGGAATCGATTTCCAGGCGGGCAAGCCCTTCTTCCACCACGGCGCGGGTGATGGAAGCGCCGCCGTGAACCTGGGCGAAGTCCCGCATGCGCCGGAGGAGGCGGTTCGCCACACGGGGAGTACCCCGTGCCGAAGAAGCCAACAGGGAAGCTGCGGCATCATCCAGGGGGACGCGGAGGATCCCCGAAGAACGGCGGAGTATGGCTTCCATATCCGCAAGCTCATAAAACGCAAACCGGCAGGTGATACCGAAACGGCTTATGAGGGGGCTTGAGACGTTCCCCGCCTTGGTGGTGGCCCCCACCAGGGTAAACGGCGGGATGGGGAGCCTGATGGTCCGGGCGCTGGGCCCCTGCCCGATGATCCAATCCAGCTCATAATCCTCCATGGCGATGTAGAGCATCTCCTCTATGGCGGGCTTGAGCCGGTGTATCTCGTCGATGAAGAACACGGTCTTTTCGCTTATCATGGTGAGTATCCCCGCCAGGTCCTTGGGCTTATCCAGGGCCGGCGCGGAAGTTACCTTGAACTCCGCCCCCAATTCGTGGGCCACTACCTGGGCCAGGGTGGTCTTCCCCAATCCCGGCGGGCCGATAAGGAACAGGTGGTCCAGGCTTTCGTTCCGTTTCCGGGCGGCGGCAATAAAAACGGCAAGGTTTGCCTTCATGGAAGCCTGGCCTAAAAACTCAGTCAGGGTTTGGGGACGGAGGGATACGTCCCGGTCCTCATCTTCCGCATACCGTTCAGGATGGGCTATGCCCGGCACGACGCCGGCTTTGGGCATCCGCTCAGGCTGTTCGGGCGGCGTTTTTGGTCTGCTTTTTCCCATAATCCACAAACTATACCCGCCTGAAATAGGTGTTGCAAGAAGCGACAGCTTTTTGGTACCATCGGTACTCATGAATGACCTATGGATCAATTTTTGGAATAACTATTCCGGCGGGATTATCGAATTTATCCGGGACCTTGTTACGGCGCTTATCATTACCATTGCGGGTATTATCCTCAGCCGGGGGATCAAGCGGCTCATAACGCGGACATCCACATTATCGAATGACCTTAAAATTGACGATACGGTCGCCCTGCTCTTACGGCACATTGCCCGCTACGGGATATTCATCATCTGCCTCATCATGATTCTCAACGTCTTTGGCATCAATACCGCGAGCCTCCTGGCCGTCCTGGGCGCGGCGGGCGTTGCGGTGGGTTTGGCCCTGAAGGACACCCTGGGCAATATCGCCGCGGGCATCATCCTGCTGATTCTGCATACCTACTACCGGGGCGACTACATTGAGTTCGGCGCCTACAGCGGGACGGTGAAGGATATCAACCTCTTCACGACCATCCTGGAAACCCCCGACGGCATCTACATTTCCGCGCCCAATTCAAGCATCTGGGGGGTGCCGCTTAAAAACTACACCCGCAACGGGCGCCGCCGCATGGACATTCCCCTGGCCATCTCCTATTCCGATTCCATAGACGCCGCCTTTCATATCATGCAGGAGATCATCTCAGGCGAAACCCGCTTCTTCAAAGACCCGGAACCGCAGATCGTGGTCCAGTCCTATGGAGACAGCTCCATAACCGTTTTGCTGCGGGCCTGGGCGTCGGTGGACGTATACTGGACGATTTACTGGTCCCTGATGCGGACGCTCAAGGAAAAAGTAGACACGGCGGGACTGACCATCCCCTTCCCCCAGCGGGATATACACCTCTTCATGGAAAAAAGCGCGAAAGCCACCTGATCCCCCCGCAGGGAAGGAAGGGAGGGGGGAAGGACGGGGGGAGAGGGAGGGGGCGGCGGAAACATTAGGAAGCGCTTAAAAGGATGATGGCCTGTTTGAACAAGGCCTTTTCTTTTTCCGCTTCGGGGAGGTCCGCGGGCAACGCCGTTTGCGCCTTAGCAAGGGCGTCGGCGGCGGCCCTGCGGTCGTAGCCCATGCCCGCCAGGGCTTCCGCCAATTCACTATAGGGGGTTGCCGTTTGGGTGGCTGCGGCGATGGGGGTCAGCTTGCCCCGCAGGGCCAGGATCATTTTCTGGGCGGTCTTTTTCCCCAGGCCCGGCACTGCCTCAAGGCGGCGCAGGTCCTCCGCTTCCAGGGCGCGCTCCAGTTCTTCCTGGCTTATGCCGCCCAAGATTTTAAGCGCCCCCTTGGGCCCTATGCCTTCTACCTTGAGGAGTTCCAAAAACGTGGCCCGCCGCGGCTGGTCTGCAAAGCCGTAGAGCTTCATTTGATCTTCCCGGTGATAGAGCCAGAGAAAAACCCGCGCCGGGTGGCCTGCGGGCGGCAGGCGGTCTAGGTCCGTGGCGGGAACGGCGATGTCCCACTCCACGCCGGCGGTCTCTATGCGCAGGATGCCCTCTGACTTTTCGGTGATGATGCCCCGGATACTGTTAAACATGGGCCGATGATACCCGGCGGCCTGGAGATTTGCAAGGCGAGTATTGTTTTTTGGAAGTTCTGGAGTATACTAGTACCAGAGGAGCGAATGATGATTGCTTTGTTGAAGATGCCGTCCGCCCCGTTGCGAAAAACGGGCGATAAGTTACCCCCCCCCCCCCCCCCCATTCGTTTCTAGCGCCAC
>JAITLF010000246.1 GCA_031278025.1 Treponema sp. | reverse complement strand
GCGGCGGCGGAAAAGATCGCCCTGATCACGAAAATTCCCCTGGCCCGGATCTACGGGGTTATCACTTTTTACCACTTTTTTAAGACAACCAAACCGGGCAAGTACAAAATATCGGTTTGTCTGGGAACGGCCTGCTACCTTAAGGGCGGGCAGGACCTGATCGAAGAGGCCCGGAACATTTTGGGTATCGGCGAGGGCGGTGTTACGGAGGATGGGCTTTTTTCCATCGATCCGGTGCGCTGTGTGGGCTGCTGCGGTCTTGCCCCGGTGGTTACCGTCGGTAACGATACCTACGGCAAGGTAACCAAGGAGCAGCTTCCGGAAATTATCGCGAAGTACCGGGTCCTTTAATTCTATGGGACATAGTTGTCTGGGCGACATCGTTATTGATATGGCCCAGAATGCGGCCGGTTCCGGCGCGGATCTGGTTGAGCTTGAGATCCGCGAAAACGGGGCTTTCAGTTTTACCATCCGCGACAACGGAAGGGGTATGGACAGGGAACAGCTTGATCGTGTAAGGCGCGTCGCGGCGGATTACGCTAAGGGCGCGTCCCTGCCCGCAACGGCCGGAGGCAGGGGTATTCCCTTTATGGCCCGCGCCGCGGAAGAATCGGGCGGAAGCTGGGAACTGGATTCGGAAACGGGAAAGGGAACCAGGGTAAGCGCCCGCTTCGGTCCCGCGGATGCGTCGGCCCTGCCATCGGCCTTGCCGTCGGCTTTGCCGGTTGGAGATATTCCCGGAACACTGAGGACAGTGTTGCTGTTTGAAGGGCCGTCGGCCCTGCCGTCGGCCTTGCCGTCGGCTTTGCCGGGGGAAGTACTGATCAGGCGGATCAGGAAGGATGGAACTGTTTACGAAATTCGGAGAACGGAGCTGACGCGCGTCCTGGGAGATCCGAGGAAAGCACGGACACTGATTCTGTTGGACCGGTATTTGAGAGAAATTGAAGGAGGCCTCCTAATGGACGCCGGTTAAAGACACCTCCAAAAACCTGTCAGGTTTTTGGAGGCGGTGTTGATCGGGGTTTTTTGGAGGCTTCTTAAATTTGTAATGGAGAGAGGAGAAATTATGGCTAAGTTGAGTTTGGAGGATCTCAGAAGGCTGAGGGAATCCAAAAAGAGAGAGATGCGCAAACGGGACGCGGAGGGTAAGGACATCCAGATTATCGTGGGCATGGGCACCTGCGGCATAGCCGCCGGGGCGAAGAACACGCTGGACAGTTTTATTAATGCCCTTGACGGGAATGATCTTGCGGATACCGTGATGATCCGGCAGACGGGTTGTATGGGTTACTGTAATTCCGAACCCACTGTGGAAGTGATTGTGCCGGGGATGCCCAAGGTGCTGTACGGCAAGGTTGACGCCGCCGTTGCCGGGGACATTATCAAAACGCACATAAAAGGCCGGGAACTGGTAAAGGACCATGTTCTGGACGGGGCCGTTGCGGATTAGGGGGGCGGTATGGTAAATCAATATATTTTAACATGCGGCGGAACCGCCTGCGAATCCAACAAGGGAGACGAAATCTGCAGACAGCTTATCGAGGAGGCGAAGAAACAGGGCGTAGGGGATCAGGTACAGATCATCAAAACCGGCTGTTTCGGTTTCTGCGAGAAGGGCCCGATAGTAAAAGTGCTGCCCACAGGATCTTTTTATGTCGAGGTAAAGCCCGAAGACGCCGCGGAGATTATCGCGGAACAGATCGTCAAGGGCCGGGAAGTACCCAGACTCCTCTACAAAAAGGAAGATGGGGAAAAGAAGAAGATCAGTTCGGCGGAGAACATCGAATTCTACCAGAAACAGGTCCGGGTGGTTCTGCGGAACTGCGGGTTTATAAACCCGGAAAACATCGACGAGTACATTGCCCGCGACGGGTATATCGGCCTTGAGAAGGCTCTGTTTGAAATGAAAGCCGAAGATGTCATCAATGAGCTGAAAATATCCGGCCTTAGGGGCCGGGGCGGCGCGGGTTTCCCCACCTGGATCAAATGGGATACCACCCGCAAGGTGCAGAACGACGTGAAGTACGTGGTCTGTAATGCCGACGAGGGAGACCCCGGGGCCTACATGGACCGGTCCACCATCGAGGGGGATCCCCATTCGATCATCGAGGCCATGACCGTCTGCGGAAAGACCATCGGCTCGCATCAGGGCTATATCTACATCCGGGCCGAATACCCCCTCGCGGTACACCGGCTGGGAATCGCCCTTGATCAGGCCAGGAATTACGGCCTCTTGGGCAAAGATATTCTGGGATCGGGATTCGACTTTGACATCGAGATACGCCTGGGAGCCGGCGCCTTTGTCTGCGGCGAAGAGACGGCGCTGATCAAGTCCCTGGAGGGCAACCGGGGTATGCCGGTCCCCAAACCCCCTTTCCCGGCGATAAGCGGTCTGTGGGGCAAGCCGACGGTGATCAACAACGTGGAAACCCTGGCGAATATCCCCGTAGTAATGACCCGGGGCGGCGCGGCCCTGGCAAAAATGGGTACCGAAAAGTCCAAAGGTACAAAAGTTTTCGCCCTCACCGGCAAGGTACAGAATTCCGGGCTTGTCGAAGTGCCCATGGGTACCACCCTAAGGGAGATTATCTTCGAGATTGGCGGCGGCATCAAGAACGGCAGGAAATTCAAGGGTGTTCAGACCGGCGGCCCGTCCGGGGGCATACTCACCGAAAAGGCCCTGGACACGCCTATCGACTACGAGAGCCTTACCGCCATGGGTTCCATGATGGGATCCGGGGGCATGATCGTCATGGACGAGGATGACTGCGTGGTTGATGTCGCGCGGTTCTACATGGATTTCTGCGTGGATGAATCCTGCGGAAAATGTTCGCCCTGCAGAATCGGTACCAGCCAGATACTTGGTATTCTGGAAAAAATTTCGCGGGGCAACGGCACGGAAGAAGACCTGAACAAACTGGAGTCAATCGGCAAGGCAATGACCAGGGCATCGCTCTGTATGCTTGGCGGTTCCGCGGCGAATCCCACGCTTTCCACGGTGAGAAATTTCCGCGACGAATACCTGGAGCATATCCGCGACAAGAAATGCCGGGCCGGCAAGTGCAAGCATTTGCTGCGCTTCGAAATTGACAGTGAAAAATGCATTGGCTGCGGCCTATGCGCCCGGCGCTGTCCGGTCAACTGTATCACCGGCGAAAAGCGGAAGCCCCATACGATAGATCAAAGCAAGTGCGTCAAGTGCGGCGAGTGTTACAAGAACTGCAAATTCGCCGCGATAAAAAAGGCGTGATTGTCAAGGAGTAATCATGAACGCTTCGCGTTCATATCCGATTTAACGATTAGGCGGCGGCGATTCCGCCGCTTTTATTAGGAGAGTTTATGATAAACCTGAAAATAAACGGTATACCTCTCGAAGTTGAGGACGGGACAAGCATCCTCGACGCGGCGAGGAAGATCAATATCAAGATACCGACCCTCTGTTACAACCCGGACCTTCCCCCCTGGGCGGCCTGCGGACTCTGCATAGTCAGGATGGAAGGGTCCCCGAAAATGGTGCGGGCCTGTACCACGCCGGTTGCGGAAAACATGAGCGTAATTACCCACGACACGGAAATTATCGAGGTGCGCAGAACCGTGCTGGAACTGATCCTGTCGAATCACCCCAACGATTGCCTCCAGTGCCCCCGCAACGGCAACTGCGAACTCCAGACCCTGGCCGCGGAATTCGGCATTCGGGAGTCCCCGTTCAGGAAACTGCTCAGCGGCCTCCCGCCGGATGACAGCAGCCCTGCCATCATCCTGAACCCGGAAAAGTGTATACGCTGCGGCCGCTGCGTAAAAGTCTGCCAGGAAATGCAGAACGTGTGGGCCCTGGAATTTCTGGGCCGGGGCATCAAGGGCCGGATCGCCAGCGCCGCCGGGGTGCCCCTGGGCGACAGCCCCTGTATCATGTGCGGCCAGTGCGCGGCCCACTGTCCTGTGGGGGCCATCTACGAGCGGGACGACACCGTCAAGGTATGGGCCGCGCTGCAAAACCCGGAGACGCACCCGGTGGTCCAGATAGCCCCGGCGGTACGGGTCGCCCTTGCCGAAGAATTCGGCCTCAAGCCCGGCACCCTCCTTACCAAACAGATATACGCCGCCCTGCGCCGCCTGGGTTTTAAAACGGTGTTCGACACCAATTTCTCCGCGGACCTGACCATCATGGAGGAAAGCTCGGAACTCGTAAAGCGGCTCACCGAATTGGCAAAGGGCGGAAAGGCGGATATCCCGCTCATCACAAGCTGCTGCCCGGCCTGGGTCGATTATATGGAAAAGTACTACACCGACATGATCCCGAATTTCTCCACCGCAAAAAGCCCCCAGCAGATGATGGGCGCCATGATCAAGAGCTACTGGACGGAGAAGGCCGGCGTCGATCCGCAAAAGGTCTACTCCGTGTCGGTAATGCCCTGCACCGCCAAGAAGTGGGAAACCAAACGGAACGACGACATGAAATCCGCCGGCGCGGGTTACGATGTGGACATTTCCATTACTACCAGAGAACTTGCCCGGATGATCAAACAGGCGGGAATAGAGATTCTCAAACTCCCCGAAGAAGAACCGGACAACCCCCTGGGGCCGTATACCGGTGCGGGAACCATCTTCGGCACCACCGGCGGCGTCATGGAAGCGGCGGTCCGCAGCGCCTACTACTTCGTTACCAGGAAGGAACTGGGTGACGTGAACTTCATGCCGGCCCGGGGTCTCAAAGGCGTTAAGGAAGCGGAGGTAGATTTCGGCGTGCCGGTACTCGGTTCCGAAACCAAAATACGCATTGCCGTGGCCCATCAGATGGGGAACATCGCCGCGGTGCTGGACCGTATCCGCGCCGCGAGGCAGGCGGGCCAAAAGACCCCCTACCATTTTGTGGAAGTCATGGCCTGCCGGGGCGGCTGCATAGGCGGAGGCGGTCAGCCGTACGGCTGCACCGACGAGATCCGCAGCCTGCGCGCGGGCGGGCTTTACAGCGACGACGCGCAGTCGGCGTACCGCTGCTCCCACCAGAATCCCTGCATCAAGCAGGTCTACGGCGAATTCCTCGGGGAACCCGGCGGTCACAAGGCCCACGAACTCCTCCACACCTCGTATACGGAACGCATGTTGTATTTAAAGTAACGGGCGCATCCGGCCTGATCGCTTCATGAACGGCAGCGGTTCCGCCGCCTCCTAACGAAGTGGTCAGGTCGGCAGGCCATGCTTTTACTCTGCCCTTCCGGCCATTTGACAACTTGTATATGAATGTGTATCCTGATTTTAAATATAAGAACGATAAGGATAAGTAAGCATGGATGCCTTATTCGGAGAACTTTTACGTATAGAAATACCGGATCTCCGGGACAGGTTGGGTAAGACTTCTCTTTCAAACAAAAAGGCGGCGTCATAAATATGGAAGTACGAGTCAGATATGCCCCATCTCCTACCGGGCTGCAGCATATAGGCGGGGTAAGAACCGCGCTTTTCAATTACCTTTTCGCCCGTTCCCTGAACGGCAAATTTATCCTTCGTCTGGAAGATACCGACCGCGCCCGTTCGGACGAATCGTTTGTGCGGAATCTCTACGACACCTTTGCCTGGCTTGGCTTCCACTGGGACGAAGGCCCGGATACCGATGGTCCATCGGCGCCGTATATACAGTCCGAGCGTTTCGCGCTGTACAAAAAGTACGCCGAAGAACTGGTCGAAAAGGGGGAGGCCTATTACTGTTTCTGCACCGCCGAAAGGCTCGAAAATGTCCGCAGGGAACGGGAGGAGGCGCGCGTCAAGGGAGACGGAAGCGCGGCTTCCCGTGAATCCGGCTATGACCGGCACTGCCGCGCAATTCCTGCCGAAGAAGCCCGCCGCCGGGCCGCTGCCGGAGAAAGCCGCACCGTCAGGCTGAAGATCCCCCTGGGCGTAAATGGCGGGCCTTTACCGGTCACCGTCTTTACCGATCAGCTACTTGGCGATATTGAATGGAAAAACGAAGACATAAACCCCGATCCGGTACTGCTTAAATCCGACGGCTTCCCCACTTATCATCTGGCAAATATCGTTGACGATCACCTTATGGGGATCACCCACGTACTCCGCGCCCAGGAATGGCTCCCCTCTACCCCGCTTCACGTGATCCTCTACCGGGCCTTCGGCTGGGAACATCCTGTTTTCTGCCACCTGCCCATGGTCATGGGCCAGGACGGGAAAAAGCTCAGCAAGCGCCACGGGGCTACCAGCGTGGACGAATTCCGCCGTCAGGGTTATCTGCCGGAAGCGCTGATCAACTATGTGGCGCTTCTTGGGGCCTCCTACGAGGAGGGAAGGGATATCTACACGCTGGAAGAACTGTCACGGCGTTTCAGTTTGGACAAGCTCAACAAGGCGCCGGCGGTTTTTGACTACAAAAAACTGGAATGGTACAACGGCCAGTATATCCGCATGAAAAGCGATGAGGAGCTTGCCGCCCTGACCCTGTCCTATGCCGTAAGCGCGGGACTCTTTGGCGAAACCGGGGCCGTCCCAAACGCGGAACAGAAAGGCGTTTACACCGCCGCCATGCCGCTGATACGGGAGCGCCTCGTTTTTCTCTACGAAGCTCCGGAAAAACTCCGCTACCTTTTCAGTGAACCGGAGGTTCCGGTCCCGGAGGAGTTCTTCCCCAAAAAGGCGAACCTTGAGACGACAGTAAAACTGCTCAAGCTTGGCCGGGAAATAGCCGCCCAAATGGCCGCCTGCAATGACGAGGAGGCGGAGGCGCTTGTCAAGACAAAGGCCGAAAAAGAGGCGGTTAAGCTCGGCGACCTTATGATGCCCCTGCGTGTCGCCGTCACCGGCGCCCGGGTAAGCCCCCCCCTGTTCGGCTCGTTACGGCTTTTAGGCGCGGAAAAATGCCTGGCCCGCATAGACAGGGCGCT
>JAITLF010000215.1 GCA_031278025.1 Treponema sp. | reverse complement strand
CGGCCGTTCCTGGTTGAAACGTACACGGGCGAGGCTCCCCGGAAACAGAGGCTGCTGCCCGGAAGCCGGGAGGGAAGCGGGTAGGAGAGGCCCTCCAGTTCCAGGGCGGCGGGGCTTGCGGGGTCGCAGGCGTTTATCCGGTAGAGGCCGTCTTCGTTTTCCGCGGCTTCAAGTTCCTTTTCAACGCCGGGCGCGGCAAATTGCGGGGAATTTATTCCCGCGAAGAAACGCCCGGAATATAGTTCCCCGGCAAGTTCCATGCGCCGTATGGCGGGGAGCAGCTTCGCCCAGGAAAGGCAGGGGGCCTCCCGTTCCAGAAGGGGGCGGGTAAGCACTCCCCAGCGGTCGAGGAGCAGCCGGATCCGATCCCGGTTCAGGTTTTCCTCGTCCAGCGGGTCAATCCCGCGCGGGTCCGTCCCGGCCGGGCCGTCGAAACCGCCGTCCGGTTCAAGGGAAAACCACCTGCCGGGTACGGGCGGCCCTTCGCGCCAGCGATCCTTGAGCGCCCGGGGTACGCGGCCGCCAAAACCCCGGGGCAGGCGGTGCGGGGGCGGGGCGGCTTGTTCGTTGCGGAGGCCTTTCGGGACCGCGCCCCGCTCGACAAAACGGCGGACGCTTTCCCAGGTGTCCGAGGAAAGGAGGCCCTGCCAGGCAAGGCGCCAAATGACTTCCGCGCAGGACCGGGTATCAAGGCCCAGTTCTTCCCTTATTTCCCAAAAATCCCGTTCCCGCTCAAAAAAGGCGCGGTGGGCCAGAAAAAGTTCCGGCGCTTCTTCCCCGCTTCTTTCGGGCAAAACAAGATCGGCGGCGGAGGTGAGGGAAAAGGCCGCGCGTTCGCTGCCGGTCCCGTACCAGAAAAGATTCCCCCGGGCGATCTCCCGGTCCAGTTTTTCCGGGCCGTAGCCCGCCATCCGGCAGGGGAAGATGTCCCGTTCCCAAAGCGCGGCATGGACGGCAAGGCCCTGCAATTTTTCCCAGGGCGGGGCCGGTTCGGCGGGGGACGCCGGGGGCCGGCTGTTTCCTGCGCTGTCCCGGATCAGGATGCCCTGCCGCCTTGCCAGAAACGGGATCAGGACGGCCGCCGGCCTTTCGGCAATCCGCGGCCGGGTTTTTTTGCGCGACAGGCGGAGCAGTATTTCGAGGTTTTCCCGGTCGCATACAAACAACGTTTCCGTTCCGGCGACGCGGACATCCCGGACAAGTTCGCCCGATTCGCGGAGGGCAAGGACGGCGCTTTCCGTCTCCGCCTCGTCCGTTCCGAAGACCCCGGCGATCCGGGCCGGGGCAACGGGTCCCTGGAAACGGAGCCAGGGGCCCAGAAGGGAGACGGCCTCGGTCCTCCACGTTTCCGCGATGTCCCGGTGAACGATTGCCGCCGTTTCCGCGCCTTCCGCCTTTATCCGCGTTATTCTGCCGCCCAGGGTTGGGTCGGCCCGTAGTTCTTCCCGCACTTCTTCCGGAATTGCGGCAAGCAGGGTTTCCCACTCGTCAGGGGGGATGGCGATCCGCTCGCGGACCCATTCGGTCAGGGAAACGGCGGAGGAAGGCGCCCAGCCGGGAATCTCCCGCCTCAGCCGCGCGGAAAAATCCGCCGGCAAAGCGGCCGGCAGGGGAGGGCGCGCCCCGGCGTTTTCCAGGGCTTCTTTGATGATTTGGTCCGCCAGAGTTACCCTGCCCGTACCGCCGGCCGTTCTGAGATCCGGCCGCTCGTCGTATTCGTACATATGGGCGCCGGTGTCCTTCCATATTTGTTCCCGGGAAAAGGGGGTGGGAAAACGGGTGCGGAAGAACGACAGTTTTACTGTTCCGGATACGATGTCCCCGATCAGCGCGGCAAAACCGGGAAGATCGAATCTGTCTTTAAGGCAGCTCCGCCAGGCTTCGGCCGTCAGCGGAAAGTCGTCAAAACCGGAAACCGCGTCGAAGAGCCGCTTTGATCGCTGCCGGGTGAACCAGAGCGGGGTGCGCTTTCCAAAGGATGTTTTCGCGAGGACAAGGGATATTTCCGCAGCTTCCCGGAACGCCGCCCCGAAAAGCCCGGAAGCCTCAAGCTGCCTGCGAAACAGAGTTTGCCCGTTTACCCCGTTTATGGCAAGTATACTTCGGCTTATAAGTTTTTCCGGTTCCTCCCCCGCAAGCCGGGGCAAAAGCAGTAATACCGCGTTATCATCGGCCAGGGTTTCTACCCGGGTTTCTACCCGCGCGCCGAAGCTGTCTTCCAGTTCCCGCGAAAGGGCCAGGGCAAAGGGGTAGTTTATGGCCCCGCCCCGGAAGCTGTGAAAGACAAGGCGGTACACGTCCGTCCGGGACGGGTCGTCGATAATTTCCACCGGGATATGATGCGGGCCGGGCAGGGGGACGCCTTCCTGCGCTTTTGTCTGATTCACGATAAAGGCCGACAGTTCTTCCCCGGCGGTCCGGGAAAAAGACGGAAAGTCAACGCCGTTTCCGTCGTTGAAGGCGGAGAACAGTTCCAGGATACGGCGCGACAGTACCGGGCTGCGGAACACCGCGCCGGCGTGGTAGAAGGGGGCAAATTCCGACCGCTTTTCCGCCGGGACAACCGTCACCGCCTCGCTGCCGATGGCGTTGATGGTCCAGGACCGGGAGCCGAATTCGAAGCTGTCCCCGATGCGGCGTTCCCAGACAAATTCCTCGTCCAACTCCCCGATCTTTGTCCCGTCCCCAAGGCGCAGGGAAAAATACCCCCTGTTCGCGATTACCCCGCCCGACAGGTAAAGCGTCCGCAGGAGGCCGTCCGTTGCCCGGATCTCCCCGCTTACGCGGTCAAAGTAGAGCCGGCCTTTCAGTTCCCGGATGCGGCTTTCCCCGTAGTACCCGGACAGCATCATTATTACCGTGTCGAAGGCGGAGCGCGGAAGCGTCCTGAAAATATAAAAGCCGCGCAGGGTTTCGTAGAGTTCGTCGATATGCCATACACCGGGGGGTCCGGGGGGTTCAGGACCCCCCGGCGGGGGCGTTACGGGGGCGGCGCCCCCGTAGAGGGGGGCAGGCCGGGACCTTGGCCCGGCCCGGGGGGGAGGCTTCCCCCCTTCCGTACACAATTCCAGAATCACCTGGGAGAGGATGTCCAGGGGATTTTCGACAGGGTACGTTTCCTCGATTTCCCGGTCCTCCGCCGCGGCGGAAAGCGCCGCCGCCGTAACCAGGTCCATTCCGTGAAACGGGACGATAAGGCCCCGCGAGACCCGGCCCACCCCGTGCCCCGAACGGCCTATGCGCTGTAAGGCCGCCGCCGGGGAACCGGGGCATCCGGCCAGGATAACCTCGTCCACGCCGCCTATGTCGATTCCCAGTTCCAGCGAGCCGGTTGCGACAACGCAGGAAAGGCGGCCTTCGGCAAGGCGCTGTTCCACCGCGTGCCGTACCTCCCGGGAAAGGGAGCCGTGATGGGCAAAGGCTATCTGTTCGGGAGCCTCCGCCGCCTTCCGCTCCGCCAATTCCCGCGCGCGCTTGTTGACCAGCAGGGCAATACGCTCCGCCCGCTGCCGGGAATCGGTGAACACCAGGATCGTGCGGCGGCAGCGTTCCCCGTCAAAGCCGAGCCGTTCCAGCACGGTTTCTACCAGGGCGGCGTAACGCTTCCCGTAATGGGAGGGTTCCGCGCCGTCTTTCCCGGCGGGAACGGGCCGCTCGGGCGGTTCGGGCGGAAAGTCCACCAGCAAATCTATTTTCTTTTCGGTTTGAGGCGATACGATCCGTACCACGCGCCCGCAGCCGCCCGCGAATTCCGCCGCAACGCTTTCGGGCCTTACGGTGGCGGAAAGCGCGGTCCGCTGGAATTCCCCCGCGGCAAGGGAAAGCCGGTCGATCTGGCAGGAGAGAAAAGCGCCGCGCTTGACGGCAAGTACGGAGTGGATCTCGTCGATGATAAGGTACTTTACCCTGGACAGGGCATCCCTTCCCCGGGGGTTGAGCAGCAGTATGGCGAGGCTTTCCGGCGTTACCGCCAGTACCGAAGGCGGCGAGGCGAGGAAACGCCGTCTCCGGGATTCCGGGGTATCGCCGGAACGGGTCTCCACCCGGATATCCGGAAAGGCTTCCCCGGCAAGCGCGAAATGATCCTTCAGGGATCGCAGCGGTTCCAGAATATTCCGCCGGATATCCTCGTTCAGAGCCTTGAGCGGGGACACGTAGAGGACGGCGAGGGTGGCGGGATCGTAGGTTCCGTCGATAAAGCGGGAAATCGCCGCCAGAAACGCGGTAAGGGTCTTGCCGCTTCCGGTCGGCGCGACGGCCAGCACATTTTCTCCCGAGGCGATCAGCGGCCAGGCCGCCTCCTGCACCGCGGTAGCCTTGCCGTAGGAAGCGGCAAACCA
>JAITLF010000179.1 GCA_031278025.1 Treponema sp. | reverse complement strand
ATTTATTGGAATGCGCGGGTGTAATACCCCGCCCTTTAGGGCGAATTTTTTACCACCACATAGTTGGCGGGGTATGAAACCGCGCAGTATTAATAATTTCCTATCCAACGACGATACCCCGCCCTTCAGGGCGGGGAGCGTCATTTTCCTTAATTTTAAGGAGCGTTTTTATGGTTGATCAGGCTGTTTTGCTTGAAATGAAAAACATCACCAAAACTTTCCCTGGAGTGGTGGCGCTGGATAAGGTTAATCTCCGGGTAAAACAGCGGGAAATCCACGCTTTGGTGGGAGAAAACGGCGCGGGAAAATCCACTCTGGTTAAGGTCTTGTCCGGGGTATATCCCCACGGTACTTATGAGGGCGACACAATATTTGAAGGCAAACTCTGCGCCTTTTCTGATATCAAACAAAGTGAAAAGGCAGGCATTGTAATTATCCATCAGGAACTGGCCCTTAGCCCCTACCTTTCCATAGCGGAAAATATTTTCCTGGGGGACGAGCGGGCTAAATATAACATTATTAACTGGGATAAAACGCGGGATGACGCGCTTATATACATGCGGAAATTGGGGTTGGATGAAAATCCCAACCTGCCGGTAAACAAGCTGGGAGTAGGCAAACAGCAGCTGGTGGAAATCGCCAAGGCCCTGGCAAAGGACGCCAGGATCCTGATTCTTGACGAACCCACCTCGGCTCTCAACGAGACCGACAGCGAACATTTGCTCCAGATTCTGCGGGAACTCAGGGACCAGCACAACATTTCATCGGTGTTGATTTCCCATAAACTGAACGAAGTGGCGGCAGTGGCGGACCGCATCACTATTTTGCGGGACGGTAAAACCATTGAGACCCTGGAAGTAGAACGGAACGCCGACGGCAAGGTGTCTATCGGCGAAGACCGGATTATCAGGGGTATGGTAGGCCGGGAAATTACCGACCGCTTTCCGAAACGGAACAACCCCATCGGCGAGGTTGTGTTTGAAGTGCGGAACTGGACGGTGTATAACCCCGACAACCCCGAACGGAAGAAACTGGACAAGGTGAATATCACTGTCCGCTCCGGGGAAGTGGTCGGGCTGGCCGGCCTTGTGGGGGCCGGGCGTACCGAATTGGCCACCAGTATTTTCGGCAAGTATTACGGCGAGAACATCAGCGGTCAAATTTTTATCAATGGAAAAGAAACGAACCTCAATTCAATTCCCAGGGCGATTGAACAGGGCCTTGCCTATGTGACCGAAGATCGGAAGGAATTCGGCCTCGTGCTGATTGGGACCGTCAAAGAAAACACCACCCTAGCAAAGTTGAAGAAAATCGCCAGGGGCAGCGTTATTAACGAACACGAAGAGATACTCGCGGCGGAAGATTACCGCAAAAAACTCAACACCAAGACGCCGTCCATTTTGCAGCTTGCGGGGAACCTTTCCGGGGGCAACCAGCAAAAAGTGGTGCTGGCAAAGTGGCTTTTCTCCGATCCCCGAATACTCATTCTGGACGAACCGACCCGGGGCATCGACGTGGGGGCCAAGCATGAAATTTACACAATCATCAATAATTTAGCGGCCCAGGGCATAGCCTGTATCTTTATATCCAGCGAAATGCCGGAGATTATCGGCATGAGCGACAGGATTTATGTCATGAGCGAAGGGCGGATTACCGCTGAGTTGGAAGGCAGAACCGCCACTCAGGAAGAGATCATGGGGTACATTCTGTCTAATTAATGTATGATAAAGAGGAATACAATGAACAGCTTATTTACATTATTAAAGAAGAATTCAAGGCAATACGGCATGGTCATCGCCATGGCGCTGGCGATGATTTTCTTCGGTATCCTGACCAACGGCATTTTCTTCCGGCCGGTGAACCTGACCAACCTGGTATTGCAAAATAGTTACGTTCTCATCCTGGCGGTAGGGATGCTGCTCTGTACCCTGACCGGAAATGTGGACCTCTCGGTAGGTTCCATTGTCTGCTTCGTTGGAGCGGTATGCGGGGTGATGATTGTGGATATGCACCTGAATCCCTTTTTGGTCATGTTCATAGCGTTGCTCATAGGAGCGGTAATCGGTATGTGGCAAGGTTTTTGGATTGCCTTTGTACACGTCCCCCCGTTTATCGCAACTCTGGCCGGAATGTTGATGTTTCGGGGCCTTGGACAGGTTATCATGCAGGGGCAGACCAAGGCGCCTTTTCCGACGGAATTTCAGGTGATAGCTTCCGGTTATATTCCGGATCCTCTGGGTGGTCTTACCATAGGTAAAACGACGTTTCATCTTTTTTCCATTGTTATAGGGCTGGTGATCGTCGCGTTCATCATAATAAGCGAGATCAACAAACGCAAAAAACAGAAAGCGTATAATTTTGATTTATTGCCTAATGGTATTTGGATAGCCAAGCTGGGAGCTATTGCCGTAGTACTCATGGCCTTTATCATTGTGTTTGCCCTTTACCGGGGATTACCGAATATTTTGATTGTCCTGGGTGTTCTTATCGTGGGGTATCAGTTTGTCGCCTCCAGGACGGTTCAAGGGCGGCATATTTATGCCCTGGGAGGTAACGCCAAGGCGGCAAAACTTTCGGGGATCAAGACCGAATGGGTGATGTTCTGGATATACACCAACATGGCTGTTCTTGCCTCTATAGCCGCCCTGGTTTTTGCCGCCCGTCTTAACGCGGCCACGCCGAAGGCCGGGCAGAACTTTGAAATGGATGCAATCGCCGCCTGTTATGTAGGCGGTTCGGCGGTATCCGGCGGCATAGGGACCGTCATCGGAGCGGTGGTGGGCGGCCTCTTTATCGGCATTCTGAACAACGGCATGTCCATCCTGGGGGTCAGTACCGACTGGCAGCAGGCGATTAAGGGCTTTGTTTTACTGGCGGCGGTGGCCTTCGATCTGTACTCAAAAAGAAGAAGCGCCAAATAAGCCGTCCTGTTATTTATTAACGTAGAAACGGACCTCCGGTCCAAACGAAATTACAAGGAGCGAATCATGATCAGTCTAAAGCAATACGAACTAAAGCAATACGAATTCTGGTTTATCGCCGGGAGTCAGGACCTCTACGGCGAAGAAACCCTGAAACAGGTGGCCGAACACGCCCGCATTATGGCGGATGAATTTGACAAAGACCCGGCCGTCCCGGGCAGGGTGGTACTCAAGCCGGTGGCGAAATCCCCGGAGGGTATACGGAAAATTTTTGAGGAGGCCAACGCTTCTTCGTCCTGCGCCGGGATCATCACCTGGATGCATACCTTCTCCCCGTCAAAGATGTGGATAGGCGGGTTGAGCGTCAACAAAAAACCCATACTTCATCTCCATACCCAGTTCAACCGGGACATTCCCTGGGCCGCCATAGACATGGATTTTATGAATCTGAACCAGTCCGCCCACGGAGACCGGGAACACGGCTACATCTACGCCCGGATGCGCCTGCCCCGTAAAGTGGTAGCCGGTTTCTGGCAGGACGGCGAAGTGAAGCGCCGTATCGGCGTGTGGATGCGGGCCGCCTCCGCCCGGCTGGACGGGGAAAGTTCCGTGGTCCTGCGCCTGGGGGACAATATGCGGGAAGTGGCGGTAACCGAGGGGGACAAGGTGGAGGCGCAGATCAAATTCGGCTGGCAGGTGAACAGCTGGGGAATTGGGGATCTGGCGGAACGGTTCAAAGCGGTGAACGATGCGGACGCGGAAAAAGCCGTACAGGAATACGAGGCCGCCTACGAATTCGCGCCGGAACTGCGCGATCCGGGCAAGGGGCGCAGCGCCGTGCTGGAACAGGCGAAGATCGAGATCGCCCTTGAGGGGATGCTGAAGGCGGAACATGCCGGCGCCTTTACCACCACCTTTCAGGATCTGCACGGCCTTCCCCAGCTTCCCGGCCTTGCCTGTCAGCGCCTGATGGAAAAGGGCTGCGGGTTCGGCGCCGAGGGGGACTGGAAACAGTCGATGCTGGTCCGGGCCGCCAAGGTCATGGCCGCCGGGCTTCCGGGAGGCGTTTCTTTTATGGAAGACTACACCTACCACTTTGAGCCGCACCGGGAAGCGGCCCTGGGGGCCCACATGCTTGAGGTGTGCCCTTCCATAGCGGAGGGAAAGCCCCGCATCGAGGTACATCCGCTGGGGATAGGGGGCAAGGCCGACCCCGCCCGCATGGTGTTCAACGCCGCCCCCGGCCCGGCCGTACTGGCGACGCTGGTTGACCTTGGGGACCGGTTCAGGATGATCGTCAACGAAATAGAGACGGTCAAAATCGAGAACGCCATGCCCAGACTTCCGGTGGCCCGCGCCCTCTGGAAACCCTATCCCAACATGCGGGACGCCTCCGAATCCTGGATCATAGCCGGAGGCGCGCATCATTCGGTGTATTCAAGCGCCCTTACCGCGGAGTATTTCCGGGACTGGGCGGAAATGACCGGCGTCGAGTTTGTCCTTATCGACCGGGATACAAGGCCGGTCAGACTGCGGGATGAACTTCGCTGGGCCGAAGCCTATTGGTCGGGACGCTAATATACAGACACAATTCAAAGCGTGGATTTTATACTGCCTTAGGTTTGAAAATATACAATTTTATATTGGGCGCATCCGGCGAAAACACCTTCGGTGTTCAGCGCCGGACCGGGCTTTACGTGGAACCGGAGGTTCCCTGTATCTTTTGCCCGACACCCCA
>JAITLF010000120.1 GCA_031278025.1 Treponema sp. | reverse complement strand
GGATCAAGTTTCATCGGTGCAAGGATACCATACCTTACAACTTACTTCAATTTAAGCTGAAGCGCTGCCGCTGAAGAAGCCTGGCCGCTTCAGCGGAGCGGGCCTGCCGGGTCCAGACCTGGGTCTGCAAGTTGCAGACCTGGGTCTTGAAGTTCCAGACCTGGGTCTTGAAGTTCCAGACCTGGGTCTACAAGTTCCAGACCTGGGTCTTGAAGTTGCAGACCTGGGTCTACAAGTTCCAGACCTGGGTCTTGAAGTTCCAGACCTGGGTCTTGAAGTTCCAGACCTGGGTCTTGAAGTTCCAGACCTGGGTCTTGAAGTTCCAGACCTGGGTCCGGAAGTCCCGGACCCGCTTCCCAGCCAGCCCCGCGGTTGATTAAGACCCCGGTGTGTAGGTATTCTTATGCCGGGTGAAGAAGTCTCAACAAAAAAAAGCGGCGCCAGGCAGAAAGAAAAAGAACGCCGCCCTAAGACGGAAGCAGGGCGGGCAGCTGACAGCGGAAGATGGAATTCGGATCGCGTTTTTCACCGGAATATTTATTTTCACGAGCGTTCTTGTCGTTTTGATTCTGTTTATGCTGTTTTCTCCCCTGTCCGTACCTGAAGCCGCCGGGCGCCGGAGTGCGCCTCCTCCTCCGGGCAAACCCGCGCCGGCATCCCCGGCGGAACAGCCTCCCCAGAGTGCGCCTCCTCCTCCGGTTCGGGTTGCGCCTGCATCGCCGGCGGAACAGCCTCCCAAAAGCGCGCCTTCTCCTCCTCCTCCGGTTCGGTTTGCGCCTGCATCGCCGGTGGAACAGCCCCCCAAGAGTGCGCCTCCTCCTCCTCCGGTTCGGGTTGCGCCGGCATCCCCGGTGGAACAGCCGCCCAAGCCCGCGCCTAAACACCGGGGGACTCTGGTCTTTGTCATTGACGATGCCGGGAATAACCTGCGGGAGCTGGAGCCTTTTCTGCGCTTTCCCGGTCCCCTGACGATAGCGGTTCTGCCGGGGCTGCCCCATTCGGCAGAGGCGGCGCGGCGGATTCGGGCCGCCGGCAAGGAGGTGTTTCTCCACCAGCCTATGGAGGCCCTGGGGGGGCAGAATCCCGGCCCCGGCGCGGTGTTCCTGGGGATGAGCCGGGAAGAGGTTCGCTCCGTTATCGCGCGGAATCTGGATGAAATCTGGCCGGCTGCGGGGATGAACAACCATCAGGGGTCGCGGATCTCCCTGGACGAGGGGATAATGGAAACCGTGCTTTCCCTGTG
Organism: Treponema sp.; assembly: GCA_031278025.1. The sequence goes on along the minus strand of JAITLF010000120.1, from coordinate 15,081 downwards.
CCGGGAGCGGGGGATTGTTTTTCTGGATTCCCGGACCATTGCGGATACCGCGGCGCCTAAGGCGGCCCGGCGTCTGGGCATGACCATAGGGGAACGGGATGTGTTCCTCGATAACGAGCAGGAACGGGCGGCCATGCTCCGCTCGGTTTCCCTGGGGCTGGAGAAAGCCAAAGCCGCGGGGTTTGCGGTGATGATAGGCCATACCTGGTCGCCGGAACTGGCCGCGGTTCTTACGGAACTCTACCCGGATTTGACCGGCCAGGGTTATTCCCTGACCACCGCTTCTCAGCTTATACAGAATGGAGGCGCGCCATGAGGCGGATTCGATATGAGCGTTTTGTATGAGCGGTTTCCCGTCGGGAAAGAGCGGTTTTTTGTCAGGAAATCCGGTTTCCTGTCAGGAAACCCGGTTTCCTGGAATTTTATAGTTTTCCATAAGGAGGAAACTATGGCGGATTGGCTTCCGGCGAAGGAACAGGATTTAGATGAGGGTTTTATCGGGGATTATATTATCGGGGATTATATATGAACGTTTTAGGGATTGAGACTTCCTGCGATGAGTGCGCGGCTGCGGTGGTCAGGGACGGGCGGGAGGTTCTGTCTAACGTGGTGGCTACTCAGATTCCCGTACACGCGGTCTATAACGGGGTGGTTCCGGAACTGGCAAGCCGTATGCATACGGAGTGGATCCTGGATGTCGTTGGGAAGGCCCTGGGGGATGCCGGCCTGGAGCCTGGCGGTATAGACGGAGTCGCCGCCGCCGCCCAGCCGGGGCTTCTGGGTTCCCTGCTGGTGGGCTTGAATTTTGCCAAAGCCTTTGCCTGGGCAAGGGACCTTCCCTTTATCGCGCTGGACCACATGCTGGCCCACCTGTACGCCCCCCGTCTTGCCGTACCGGGCCGGGCGGAAGAACCGGCGGCCTATCCGTTCCTGGGGCTTTTGGTATCAGGCGGGCATAGCATCATCTGCCGTGCGGACAATTTCGACGACATCACCGTTCTGGGAACCACCATTGACGACGCCTTAGGCGAGGCTTTTGACAAGGTAGCCAAACACTACGGTTTCGGGTATCCGGGAGGGGCGGTGATAGACAACTTGGCAAAGACCGGCGACAGCGGCGCTTTCCGCTTCCCCATGCCGAACCTCTATAAAAAGAACGGCGTTTCAACAAACGAAGTTTCACACCGCTGCGATCTTTCGTATTCGGGGCTCAAGACGGCGGTGATAAACCAGTTGGAACAGTTCCGGGTTAAACCCGCGTCAGGGGAAAACGAAAAAGCAGACATCGCCGCCTCGTTTCAGAAGACCGCGATAGAAATACTCCTGCGGGGCCTGTTCCGGGCCGTTGAGGATACGGGGCTTGCCACGGTAGTTGCGGGAGGCGGGGCTGCGGCCAATTCCCTCCTGCGGTCCCGCCTGGCGGCGCGGAGGGATATCCGCTGCGTCTTTCCTCCCCTGGAATTCTGCGGGGATAACGGCGCCATGATCGCCGGCCTGGGGTATCAATACTTGAGCCGGGGAGATCGTTCCCCCGTAACCGTTACCGCTTCCGCCAGGGTTAAAGCGTTTAAAAGAAAGTATCCGTGAGGCTCGTCATCTTGGGATCCGGTACGTCCAACGGGGTCCCGGCTATAGGCTGCGGCTGTCCGGTTTGCCGGTCCGCCGACTCCCGCGACCAGCGCATGCGGGCTTCCCTCTACATCATGGGAAACGCGGGGGAACGGCTCGTGATAGACACGGGCCCTGAATTCAGGCTCCAGGCCCTTAGCGCGGGAATTACCCGCCTGGACGCAGTCCTTCTGACCCATCCCCACGCCGACCACCTCCACGGCCTTGACGACCTGCGTTCCCTCACCAGGGGAAGCCCCCTCCCGGTATACGGGGATCGCCTGACCATTGAAGAATTGAAGGAACGGTTTTCATACATTTTCCGGCAAACCCAGCCGGGCGGCGGCAAGCCCCACATACTTCCCGGCGTAGCCGCCGGGCCCCTGCATATAGGCCGCCTCGCCGTTACCCCCGTACCGGTAAAACATGGCGTTCTGGACATTTTAGGGTGGAAAATCACCGAGACCGGAACATCCGGCGCGGCAGTCTACCTGACCGATGTCAGCGCCCTTCCTCCCCGATCCTCCGCCCTGATAACCCGTCCGGAAATCCTCATTATCGGCGCCTTGAGAGAAGAGCCCCATCCGACTCACTTCTCTTTTAACGAAGCCCTGGAAACAGCGCTGGCCCTGCAAGCCCGGCGGATATACCTAACCCACCTGGCCCACAACAACAGCCACCGGGCAATTGAAGAATACTGCCGGGTTTTTCAGGAAAAATGGGGATTAACGGATTTTTTTATCGGGCCCGCGTATGACGGCCTGGAACTGGAACTTAAACCTTCTTGGTGACAAAATCACTTTTAAGGCAGCGGGTACAGATCTTCAGCTTAATGGTTGTCCCCTCCACCTTTGTTTTTATCTTCTTCAGATTCGGCTTCCAGGTACGGCGGGTATGGTTTTTCGCGTGGCTCACCGAATTCCCGGTGATCGTATGCTTTCCACAAATATCGCACGTCCGTGACATAATAAACCTTCCTTATAGCCTTCCTTTCGGAGTTACTTTGTTCAAATTAAGAGAAGACAACCTAACAAAAAACGAAAAAAATGTAAAGCTCCGCGCCCGGATCGAGTGCAATTCTCCGTTCCTCACCGTTCCGCCATCATCAGGCGGGCCATCACCTGGGCGTTGCCCAGGATATTGCCGATGAGGGCAAACTCGTTGGGCTGGTGCGCTGCCTCTTCCATACGGCTCCACACCGCCGATGGAATACCTATGTTGCGGAGGGCCGCGCCCACCGTCCCGCCTCCTATGCCGATGGTCCGGGTTTCCACTCCGCAGGTCTCTTTTACCGCCTGGGAAAGAAGCTTGACCAGGGGCGTGTCCGGGGGAGTGGGTTTGGACTCCGCCTGCTGGGGAAGGGTGTAGGCAATGGTTACCCCGTATTCAGATTCCACCTCGGCCTTAATACGGTCGATTTCGGCCAGCACCGTTTTATTGGAGTACCGGGGGAGTATGCGCATGTCCATACAGAACACATCCTCGCCCGGAATGGTATTGATATTGGGGACATTCGCCTCTTTCCTGGTAGGCTGAAAAGTGGAATAAGCCGGCTCAAAGAGGGGGTCCCGGTCCGAAAATTTCTCCGAAAGGCGGCGGTGGAGCCGTACCGCAAGGTCCGCCCCGGCAAGGTGGGCATTGGCCCCCTGATCCGGACGGGACCCGTGGGCCTGACGCCCTTTGGTAACAAACCGCGCCCAGAGCAGGTTTTTCTCGGCGATTTCGATAGTCTCTCCCCTGGGATCCCCGCCGTCAGGAATGAGGGCCATGTCGTCCGGCCTAAAGAGGCTGCGGTTCTTGATGAGCCATAGGATGCCGTAGGCGCTCCCCGCTTCCTCGTCCGCCACAAAAAGCAGCTTCACCGTATGGGGCGGGATGATGTTTTCCCTAACCAGGGCCAACGCCGCTATCACCGAAGAAACGATCCCCTGCTGGTTGTCCTCCACCCCCCGGCCTATGAGCCGCGCTCCCGGCCCGTCGTCCTTGCGGACCACCGTCCAGGGATCGCTTTCCCAAAGGGCCGCTTCTCCGGGGGGAACCACATCCAGATGGCTCATGATCCACAGCCGCCGGGCGTCCGACCTGCCGGGGATGGTCGCCTCCAGGTTGGGCCGCACGCCGCCGGAAGCCCGCCCGTCCGGGGCGTCATACCGTGCCAGCCCGGTGATCCCCTGCGCTCTGAGCCAGCCCGCAAGGAATTCGCATTTGTCCAGTTCTCCCGCGCCGCCCGATTCCGGGGCAATGGCGGGCCGTTTGGTGAGTTCTGTTTCCAACTCCACCGCCAGTTCTTCGCTTGCCTCAATAAAACGCCCGATACAACGTTCAATAGTGTCAATCCTGTACATAAAACCCTTCCTTATCGCGCTACCATACTCAATTCCTGATGAATTTAACAGGCGCCCCGGGATGCCGCCGGCTTCCTATACGCCGAACTCCGCCCACGTAACCTTTCCCGCCCGGATTACGTCCCGCAGGCGTTTCTCCTGGCCGGTTAAGGACCGCCCGGAACCGCTTTTTACCTCCAGAAAGACCACCTCGGTGATGGCCTTTTGGTTCATCCCCTTAAAGACGAGGAAGTCTACCGGCTTCCCGATGAACCTGCAGTCCCCGGGGTCAAAGGGGAAGCCCGGCAGAAGGGGCGCCATCTGCTCCGAGACAAGCCCCCCCAGCACCGCACGGGACGCCTTGAGCCGGGCCTTGACGATTGCGTTGACCTTGCGGCCCTCCCACTCGGCGGCTTCCCGTTTCCGTCCGGCGCGCATACCCAGGCGGAGGCCGATGATGAGGGACGCGAGACAGAAGAACAGGAAGACGCACAGGAGGATGAGGAAAGGGAGGGGGGAATTGAGGGCTGCGGGCGGAGTTTCCATAGGGATACCCTGGCACGAAAACGCGGCGATGGAAAGGCCCGGCGGGGTACGGGGCAGAGCCCCGCCGGGGCTCCGGTGTTGCCGGACCCCGGTTTTTTGATCGGAAACCCAGGTTTTCCGATCAGAAACCTGGATTTGCGCGGCGCAAAAACCCGGTTTTGCACGCCGTAAACTCGTGGTTACACGCCGCAGGCCCCGCCGCCGTCAGTTGCCGGTAGTACCGCCGGTACCGCCGCCAGAAACCGCGCCGGACATCATGATGAAGTCTGGCGAGGCGCTGTTGCCGCCGCCGGCGGCGGTAAGGGAACCTGCGGCGGCTGTTCCCCAAGAATGTTTAATGCGCTCGCCCCGCGGGAAATGGCGTAGCTACTAGTAAAAAAATATTCGTTTATGTATCATAGTGTTATGCAAAACAAACATTTACCAATCGTATTTCTGTGCGCGCTGGCAGTATTCGCCGCCGGCGCAGGTTTTTCCCAATCTTCCGCAATGCCCCTAACGATCTATTCAATACGGGGGCCTTCGGGAGTAGGTATGATCCGGCTCTTTGAGAACCCGCCCCAGGTTACGGGCCTCCAAATCAAAGCTGAAGCCCTAGCCCAGGCGGACCTTGTGGCGGCGAAATTCATCGCCGGAGAAGCCAGGATCGGCATACTCCCGCCGAATGTAGCGGCCAAGATCGCCTCGTCCGGACGGGACATTCAGATCGCCGCCGTCGTAGGGGCCGGGATGTTGAGCCTCCTTACCTCGGACCCCGCCATTACCCGCATTGAGGACCTTAAGGGTAAGACCGTGGAAGTAGCCGGCCAGGGGGCTACCCCGGACTATGTGTTCCGCCGCATCCTCACATCCAAGGGGTTAAAGCCGGGCGGGGATGTCAGGCTGAATTATACGCTGGCCTACCCGGAGATAGCCCAGTCCCTCATTGCCGGGCGCGTCTCCCTGGCCATCCTCCCCGAACCCTTTGCCACGATGGCCTTGACCGGACGGAAGGACCTGCGCACGGTGGGGGACATTCAGGCCGAATGGGTACGCGCCGGGGGCAGCGCCAATTACCCCATGACCGCCCTGGTGGTAAACGCCGAATTTGCACGGGAGCGGCCCGATGCGATCCGGGCAATCCTGGCCGAGTACCGTTCCTCCACCGAATGGGTGCGGTCCCATCCCGCCGAAGCCGGCGCCCTGGTTGAAAAACACGATCTGGGGCTTCGGGCCGCCGTAGTCAGTGCGGCCATTCCCAAAAGCAACTACGTGTTTATTCCCGCGCGGGAAGCCCGTCCCGCAATCGAAGCCCTGTTCCGCACCTTCCTGGAATACGCCCCCGAATCCATAGGCGGTGTCCTGCCGGGGAACACGTTTTACTGGTAATGGCCCGACAGGAGCTTCGCGGACGGCAGCGGCCAGTTCTCTGGACGCTGCCGGGCATCCTCTGCCTTTTGGCCTGCTGGGAGGGAGGCGCCCGCTTTTTCGGCAGCTCCCTCCTCCTGCCCGGCCCCATGCAAGTAGCGGACGAGTTTCTCGCCCTCATCAGAACCGAACGCTTTTTGTACGCCCTCTTTTCCAGTTTCCTGCGGGTACTTGCAGGAGTAGCCATTGCCGCGCCGTTAGGCATCCTGGCCGGAATAGCCGCCGGCCTTGACAAGCGGGCCGGCTTCTTCTTAAAGCCCCTCTTTACCGTCATATCCGCCACCCCGGTCATGTCGGTGATCCTCATCGCCTTTCTCTGGTTTGGGCAGGAACGGACCCCGGTGTTTACCGCGTTCCTCATGGTCTTTCCGGTGATGGCCGCCAACACCATCGCGGGGGTACGGGGGGTGGACGCCGGCCATAAAGAGCTTTTCGCCGTCTACCGCATACCCCCGGGCGGCGCCCTGCTGAACCTCTACCTTCCGGCGATCCTGCCCTTTATTTTAGGCGGCCTGATGAGTTCCCTGTCCCTCTGCTGGAAGGTGGTAGTGGCCGCCGAGGTCCTGGTCCAGCCCCTCAGCGCCCTGGGAACAGGCATGCAGAACGCCAAAGCCCGGCTAGAGACCCCGGAACTCTTTGCCTGGACCGCCGCCGCGGTGATCGCCGCCGCCCTTTCCCAAACCCTGGTAACGGCGTTCTTGCGATTCGTACGGAAGGCGATCCCGCGGACCGGAAAATCGCGTGAACCGGGCGGAAGCCGCCGCCCATGACCCCCCCGGCAATCAAACTTTCCATCAAAAACCTCACCTTCAGCTTTACGGATACTCCCCTGTTCGAAAATTTTTCTTTGAACCTGGAGGAGGACTCCCCGGCAGTCATCCTGGGGCCGTCGGGATGCGGCAAGACAACGCTCCTTAGACTGCTGGCGGGGCTTTTGCGGCCCGGACCCGGCGCTGGGCAGCATGACGCGCCGCCTTCCCCCATAGAAGCAGCCCCTTCCGCTTCCTTTGTGTTTCAAGAACCCCGGCTCCTCCCCTGGATGACGGCGCTTGACAATGTGATCCTCCCCATTAAGCGGCGGCTGGTGAAGGCCGAAGACCGGGCCCGGCGCTTTTTAGACCTTGTGTCGTTAGGGGACAAAGCCGGCGCCCTGCCGGAGGAACTTTCAGGCGGCGAGCGGCAACGGGTTTCCATCGCCAGGGCCTTTGCCTTTCCCGCCCCGGCCATTTTTATGGACGAGCCTTTCCAGTCCCTGGACATCCCCCTTAGGCGGGAACTCATGGACATGATTCTTGCGCTCCTTGAAACGGAAAGCCGCCTTCTTATTGCCGTTACGCATGATCCGCGGGAAGCGGTTTACCTGGGGCGGCGTATCATCGTCCTGGGGAAGCCCCCGCGAGGGGTGGTGTTTGATGAAAAGGTGAGCGGAAGAGCAGCCCCCAGCCACCTTGAGGCGCGGCTTCTTGCGGCCCTGGGTGGAAGCCCTCCATAAACTTTCGGGGATACTCCGAAGAAGCGCGGGGATATCCCCGGAACCACGGGGGATATCCCCGCAAATTTGGGGGATATCCCCGGAACTTCGGGGGATATCCCCGGAACCACGGGGGATATCCCCGGAACCACGGGGGATATCCCCGCAAACGCGGGGGATATCCCCCGGAACCACCGGGCCGGCGCGGCTCCGGTCTTCCTCACCACGGTAAAGTTCACCCCGCTGCGGATGATCCGCTCCTTGAGGCTCCCGATGGCCTGGTTAAAGGCCTGGTACTTCAGGTTGAAGGAGACGGCGCCGGTATCGTCCGCGGCCAGGTCCCCAGGGGCGCGCTAACGGCCTTCCCCGCCCGTCCGCCTTCTTCAGCGCCAGGTTCTCCGCGGGGAGCGCAACCTCCGTCTCAACCTCGATAGGCCGCATGGTTACGGTTACCTTCTTGCCGCTCTTGTCTATGGTTTTGCTCTGTAAGCCGGCGGCCAGCAGGGTGGGGGTATCGCCTTCCGCCTTCTAATACCCCATTAAAAGGAAATAGATAGCGATAGCAGACAGAAAACCCGTGCCGGCGGCTGCGCCGCTGGCCGGGGAGGCAGAAGGGGGGGTGGAGGACCCTTAGTCCTTCGGACCCTTAGTCCCCCGCAAACGCCGGAGGCTTCCGCCTGATGCTTCTGTGTGATACCGTGCATTGAGTGTCTGCGGGGCTCCCGCAGAGGCCGGGAGGTTTATGTGCCTAAGGTTGTTGTCGTCGGCGCCGGGATTGCGGGCCTTGCTGCGGGAATATACGCCCTAAAAAGCGGATTCGAGGTTACTCTTTGTGAGTCCCATACCATGCCGGGGGGCAGCTGCACAAGCTGGCGCCGGGAGGGGTACCGCTTTGAGGGGGGTATGCACTGGCTGAACGGGTCGGGGGACGGGAAGTCCCTCAACCGGCTCTGGCGGGAAGTGGGGGCCATTACCGGCGATACCCGTGTCATGTATACCGATCCTTTTCTGGTGTATGACGCCGGGTGTGGCAACAACCAGCCGGTGTCCCTCTTCCGGGATATAGAGAAAATTGAAGCCTGCTTTTACCGGGCCGCTCCGGAGGATGGGGCTACTATCCGGAAACTCTGCCGGGATATACGGCGTTTTGCCCGGATAAACATCCCGATACGGGATATACCCCGGCTCAGGGTGAGGGAGAGAAAACACCTCCCCCTGGGGGAGCTTGCCGGGATGATCCCCGCCTTGCTCCGCATGGGGCCGCTGGGAAGCATTACTGCCGCTGATTACGCGAACCGGTTCAAGAATCCCGCGTTGAGGTGCCTCCTGTCGAATGTGGTGGGTCCCGGCTATGACGCCATGTCCCTGTTCTTCATCCTGGGCTGTTATGTCTCAGGAGACGGCGGTTATATTGAGGGCGGGTCCCTGGCCCTGGCGGGAAACATGGAAAAACGCTTTACCGGTTTGGGCGGCGAGATCCGGTATGGTTCCCCGGTAGACCGGGTGCTGGTTTCAGGCGGCAGGGCCCTGGGGGTTTCCGTCCGGGAAGCGGACGTGCCTGCCGACGCGGTGATAGTCGCCGCCGATACCCTTGCTGCGGCGGACGCCCTGTTCGATACGCCCCTGGAGGTTCCCTGGGTGCAGGCCATGCGCCGGGGCACGGACCTTACGATGAACGCCTTCCTTTGTTACGGCTTTGAGGCCGATCTTTCGGGACTGCCGGAAACGGCGGTGTTTTCCCTGGACAAGCCCCTGGAATACGCGGGCATGACCGTAGGCAGTCTGTGTTTTCATAATTACGCCCGGTATCCGGGGTACGCGCCTCCGGGGTGTTCCGCGGTAACCGTTACCCTATCCAACGGCGATACCTATGAGTATTGGAAACGCGCCAGGGAGAAGGGAGAGTACGAAGCCCGCAAACGGGAACTTTCCGATGCGGTTTTAAGCAGGCTGGAAGCAAAGTACCCGGCGATGAACGGCAAAGCGGCGGTAAGGGATACGGCGACGCCCCTCACCTACGAGCGTTATTGCGGGACCTATCACGGCTCCTGGATGACCAGAACGGCTCCGGGGCGACGGCGGGCTGCGTATCCCTGCAAGGTAACGGGGATAGACAGCGTCTACTTTGCCGGCCAGCGTATGATGCCCCCCGGCGGTATGCCGCCCGCCCTCCTTTCAGGAAGAACCGCCGCGCAGTATCTTTGCCGGGACTTTAAGCGGGAGTTTGTTTCCCCGTAGCGCGGTTCCAAACTACTTGAATTTTATACCCCTCCTGGCTAAAGTGTGTTTTGTTATGGGAGTTTGTTCGTTGAAACGCGGGGTGCTTATCTTTCTGTTGACGCTGGTCGGGATTGTTGCCCCCTCCGCCCAGGAGATCGTTACGGCGGAACGGTATTTGGAATTGGTGGCTGAGTGTTACGGCGGAATTCGGGATTATGAAGCTAGAATTACGATACGTTCCGGAAATACGGATATGTACGGAACGGTGAGCCACCTTGTCCCTTCATTTTTACGGATAGATTTTACTACCCCTTCCGAACAGGTTATCGTCTTTGATGGGGATATGTTGACGGTGTACCTGCCTGAATACCGGGCTATTTTGAATCAGGGGATCAGCGGGGGAAGACATACCGGGGCAAGGGGCGCGTCTTTGGCTACTGCCCAGGGACTTACCCTGCTCAGGCGGAATTACCTCCCCGCCTTCATTACCGGCCCCACGCCGGAGCCGCTGGATACCGGGTCCGGAGAGATGGTGGTACGCCTGCGGCTTAGCAGGCGGAATATCTCCGAAGGGTTTAGGGAAATCATCCTGTATGTGAATCCTCAAACCTACCTTATCCGGCGTATAGAGGGTAGAACCATCGCGGAAAGCATGGTCCGGTTTGATTTTTTGGATGTCAAGATAAACCAGGGTATCCCCGAACAGCGGTTTTTGTATGATTCACCCGCGTCGGCAAATCTGTACAATAATTTCCTATTTCGAGATACGGATTAAGCGGAAGTCCGTGGTTATTAATGAATACGGCCGCACGTCCCGCCCGGGTGGTACGGTTTCGGCGCAGGAGGAGAAATTCGGTGGAATCTCTGGGAACTAAATTAAAAACTACCCGTGAAGCGAAGGGATATACTATTGAGCAAGTATGCCGTGATACCAATATCGCAAGCCGCTATATAGATGCTCTTGAACAAGAACAGTTTAGCATTTTTCCTGGGGAACCCTATCTTTTAGGCTTTTTACGGAATTACGGGGAATACCTTGGGCTGGATATCGAAGGGCTTTTGGCAGGTTACCGGGCGATGAAAATTCAGGAAGTTCCCATACCGGTAGATCAGCTTTTACATTCGCAGCCCCAGATCGGGAGGATGATCCGTCCCTTCGTGATTGTTTTGGCGATCCTTGCCGTTGCGGGGGGCGGCTTTTATTACATTTGGACCCGGCCCGCGTCCGCCGTTGCCCTGCCGGTCAAACCCAGGCAGACGGTCGTCCATACCCTTGAGGGGAATTCCTTGGAACGTCGCTTGTACCAGGGAGATTCCGTAGTGATTTCCCTGGGATCGGAGCAGTATGAACTGGAATTGGTCAATCTTGGAGAAACCCTGACCATAGCCGCTTCGCCGGATATGCAGTTAGTTCTGGATCTGGGTCAGGAAGCGGGGATGGACCTCAACGAGGATGGGCGTCTGGATGTACGGATCACCGCCGCCGATTTTGCAAAGCACGAGAGCACTACCGGAGCGTTGCTTCGTTTCGATGTGGATTACATCCCGGCCCCTTCGGAATCTGTTGAAACGGTCTTGTCTGGCATGGGAGACGCCACCGCTCCCCCTGCATCCAGAGGGCCGGAAAACGCCCCGGTTGCCGCCGCTCCAGTAGTGGCCTTCACGTCTCCCAATTCTTATCCCTTCACCCTCCAGGCAAGTTTCCAGAGTTACTGTATGTTCCGCTGGGAAATTCTGGCTGAACGGGACAGGCGGGGCAGGAACGAGCGGTATTTCCAGCGGTCCGATGAGTTGTCTATCCAGGCTCAGAACGGCATACGCTTGTGGGTATCCAACGCCGTTGCGGTGAAAATCCAAGTGATAGGCGGCGGGCGGACCGTGCCCCTGGAAATAGGAGGCGCTGGTGAAGTGGTAGTGGCGGACATACGCTGGATACGGGACGAGGACGGCCGGTTCCGGCTGGCCCTGCTCCGTCTTGACTGATAGTCCAGGAGCCTCGAAATGCATGGAATCACGCATTTTTTTATACGAATTACGCTAAGTCCCACGGGATCCTAGGAATCCGGCGCCTTGCGGTACTACATCGATCTCTTTGGTTGTGTAAAGAACCAGGTTGACGCTGAGACCATGATGGCGGTCCTCGGTCGTGCCGGTTGGGAACGGTCGGAAGATTCCGCCGGTGCGGACCTCGTCATCGTCAATTCCTGCGGCTTCATAGAAAGCGCTAAGCGGGAATCGATCAACGCGGTTCTTACCTATAGGCGGACCTACCCTCAAAAGAAGATACTCCTTGCCGGTTGCCTCGCCCAGCGCTATGGAACGGAACTGGCCGAATCCCTCACCGAAGCGGACGGCTTTTTCGGCAACGCCGACCTTTCCCAGGCGGCCCAGGCCGCCTCCGCCGTCATGGAAGGGGAAGGCCTCCCCGGCCCGATCGAAGGAGCCGCCACGCCTGCGCCCGGGGATCGTCCCCTCCTTTCCCTGCCCGGTTCCGCCTACGTGAAGATTTCCGAAGGCTGTAATAACCGCTGTTCTTTTTGCGCCATCCCCGGCATACGGGGTTCCCTGCGATCCCGGTCCGTCCCCGATATTCTCACTGAGTGTCGCCGTCTTCTGAGCCGGGGTGTCAGGGAACTCTGCCTTATAGGTCAGGACCTGGCTTCCTTTGGCGCCGACCGGCGCGCCGCCGATGGCAAGAACGGCGGCGCGCTTCCGGACCTGCTGGAAGCCCTGTCCTCCCTGGACGGCCATTTCTGGGTGCGGCTTTTGTACATGCACCCGGATAACTTCCCCCTGCCCATTCTGGATCTTTGCCGCCGGGACGGGCGTTTCCTGCCCTATTTCGACCTGCCCTTTCAGCATGGGTCAACCCGCATACTCCGGGCAATGAACCGCCGGGGTACCGCCGAATCCTACCTGAGCCTTATCGCGTCCATCCGTTCCGCCCTTCCGGGCGCGGCGATTCGTTCGACGTTTCTCCTAGGGTTTCCCGGCGAAACTGAGGAAGACTTTCAGACCCTTCTGGATTTCCAGGCCCAGGCCCGTCTTGATTGGGCCGGTGCTTTTGTCTATTCCCGAGAAGAGGATACTCCCGCCTATTCCATGAGCGGACGGGTATCCAGGCGTCTTGGGGAAAAGCGGAAACGTATAGTCGAGGAACGGCAGATCCCCATTACCCAGGCGCAAATGGATCGCTTTATCGGTCGCACGGAGGATGTCCTGGTAGAGGAGCGGATAGACGGCGAAGAGGGTCTGTATCTGGGCCGCCTTCCTTGTCAGGCCCCGGAAGTAGACGGCGCCGCCGTGATCAGTGCCGACACCGTCCTTGAACCGGGCACCTTTGTCCGGAGCGCTGTTTTCGCCCGCGCCGGATTGGATTTGGAAGTCAGGACGGTTTCTTAGGAGCCTGTTCAATATCTTTCTAAGATTTGCAAATTTGCTGATTTCCCCTAATGCGGGGAATTGTGAAGTGTGTTAATTCCTTATCCCACAATGACTTAGCGTTGCGGGTCGGTGCTGGCTGAAAACGCAAAATCCGGAATATAGCAGGAGAATTCCGGTGTTCTCCTGGATTTTCTCGGTGTGAAAAGAAGTGGCGGGGCCGCAAGCGGTTGCGGCTGACGGCATAGCCTGGACGCTTTCTACGTTTGACCTTGACCGATTCGGGGAGAGGATAGACCCGGCGGGGTGGGACTACAAGCGGTACATGGACAATCCGGTTATTGAATGGGCGCATAGGTACGACATTCCGGCGATTGGAAAAAACGAAGGACTAACCGCTGATAATGATGGCCTTCATGGTGTGGTTGTTTTTAATGACAAAGACGATGACCTCTTTGGGGAACCATAGGACAGCGTGTAAAGGCTGGAGTTATCCGAGCCGGTTCTGTGGGCTTCCGTACCATCGAGATTGAAATACCGGATAAGGAAACGGCAAAAGATGGAACTACGCTGATATTCCGCAAGCAGGGAACTATTAGAAGTTTCAATCTGCATTGTTCCGACTAATCCGTCCGCTTTAAGCGAATTTGCTTTAACGAAAGGATTGGCCGAAAACAGGTGGTGATGCAGAAAGTATGATAAGTCACACAAGGCCATAGTTGATAAAAAAGAATACAAGAGTGAAAGCCTTCAGGTGATAAAGAATTTTCTTTGAAAACCAGCAGGTTCTCCTGAACGCCCTCCGTACCCTGGCCGCAGCCGGCAGTTGTTCCCTTCTATCCCACCGGTGTACGCTTTCCCGACTTTCAGGTTATCCCCCCTTGAACGCCGCCAGAAAGCTCCTCCTCAAGTCTGTCGCAAAGCATCCGCAGGTAACGCCCGCCTCTGCCACCCGACGGCGAAGCCGCCGCGCCGTCTTCAGGTTCCGGTTCCCCCACACAAAGGCCGCAAACTCACCGGATTCACGGCAATAGGCGTACACCAGCCAGACTTTTCGGCTTTTTCGTCTGATAAAGGTCCATAACTCGTCTTCTTCAAGAGTGTCATAGTGGGTCTGCTTTGGCGCGATGCGGTAATTCGATGTCCGCAGCGTGTTCAAGACTTTTCTGATGCTGACTCTGGGGGTTGCCGCAGCCTCACGGATACCACAGTCCGGGGCGGGGGGAAGAGCATTTCAATGGCGATGGAGGTGGTAGTTCCGTTATAGGAGCGCCCATGCTCGGCGATGAACTGTCTGCCACCGTCTTTGCAACGGTAGTTTTGAGTTGGAGCAGATTTCGGCATACATGCCGCGCTTTGCCCGGTGCAACACCGACAAGATTGATGCGGACAAACTGTGCCGGATCATCAAGACGCAAGCCCTTACTGGGGAACAGTTGGTATCGCCGGTAACCATGCCGCCGAAAGAGATACAGGACCTTCGGAGAGTCTTTTTTCCACGCTTAAAAACTGGATCCATTCACTTTTGAAGGAACGATTGTACGACTCTACCCCGGAAGAAATATTCGACAAACAAAGCAGAAAGCATATCCGGGAAATATCCGTGGACAGCGCTTTGAAGTTCCAGATTACCTAACTGATGGACCGGCTTGAGCGGGACGAGGCGGATGTAGAAGCGCTCAAGGGGCAGGTTCTGCTTCATGCCGAGCCTTTTATGGCTCAGATTGATATTCTTACCAGCATAAAAGGAGTCTGCGTCTTTATTTAGGCGAAGCCTATACGGTTTAATCTCAGGGGGTTAATTAGGTAGCGTAAACCCCCGGCTATGCCCAGGAATTCAAAGTATCAAAAACTCATGCTAACATGAGGTATGAGCAGGGAACTCTTTAAACAATTGATAAACAATTTTGGACGGATGAGCGGGCAGATACCGGACAACAGGCGGCCCGGACACAATGAGCGCTGCCGGATAGCCGACATTGTGAAAAGCGCCTACGGGGTGTTTTTCTTTCAACACCGGTCACTGTTGGATTACCAGCGGAAGATGAAGGAGAAACGGGGGCGGAACAATCTGGAGACGGTGTTTGGGGTGACGGAGCTGCCGTCGGACACCTGGATACGGGC
>JAITLF010000089.1 GCA_031278025.1 Treponema sp. | reverse complement strand
ATAGGGAAATGCATACCGGGGATACTGGCGGAGAGCGGAGGCTGGGAGGAAGAGCGGAAGGCGGGTTTGCGAAAAGGCGGGAACAGCGGACTTGCCGGTAGTAAATCGGTGATCGAATGGTAAAAACCCGCGCAAGGGATATATTCCTTTCCAAAAACGATTAATTCGACAGCCTCGTTAAGTTCGTTGCAACTCAGGTTTTCAGCGCATACATTACAAGGGCTTCCTTTAGCCTGCACCGATTCCAAACGACGGAGGGGGCCAACCCTGGTCCGCCCGTTACACCCTATTCCTAAATAAACGCATATGAAGGCGAGGGGGAAGAGTATTTCAATGGAGAAGGAGGTGGTAGTTCCGTTATAGGAGCGCTCATGCTCGGCGATGAATTGTCTGCCACCGTCTTTGTAACGGTTATTTGCATATTTCCAGTTTACCATCTTCCCGCCACATTGCCTTCTTTACCATACTTTCTGCATCACCACCCAAAAAAGAGCGGTTTCCCGTCAGGGAAGAGAGGTTTCCGGTCAGGAAACCTGGGTTTCCTGGAATTATGTCCAGGGGCGCTGCCCGGACTCCGCCGGGGGCGTCGCCCCCGGACCCCTGCGGGGGGACCAGGGGTCCACACCTTACATGATGGCTGGGTACGTTTCCAAATCACCGGAAGGCTTGCGGTAATCCGCCCTGTGGCAATGTAAAATTACTATTGAACTATAACGCCTCCACGGGTTATTCTTGATATATGATGCCTATACGTATGATTGCCCTGGATCTTGATGATACCCTTTTACGGTCGGATTTGACCATTTCATTCCGCACCCGGAATGCCATAAAGCGAGCTGAAAGCGCTGGCATCGTTGTGGTCCTCGCTTCGGGCCGGATTCCCGAAGCTTTGGAGCAGTTTGCCCGGCTTTTGGGTATGCATAAGCGGCCCGGCTACCTGATCTGTAGCAACGGCACGATGATTCAGGAAAGCCATACCGGCGCCCTTGCATACGAAATCAAGATACCCCCGGAAGCAGCCCTGATTGCCTATGATCTGGCGGCATCCGAGGGGTTTCCGGTTCAGATTTACGAGAACGAGGTGATGTATATCTCCCGGTTCAACGAATTCGCCGATTACGATCAGAAGCTGACGGGTCTTAGGCAGGTAGTGGTGGAGAATTTTAGGGCTATGGTTGCCGCTGGGGTATACAAGCTCCTCATCCCCGGAGATCCTATAATTCTAAAACCGCTGGAAACCCTGCTCAGGACCTACCTGGGCGGGGATGCGACCTTCTTTACCAGCAAACCCTATTTTCTGGAGATTCTGCCGCCGGCTACGGATAAAGGGACGGCCTTGGCCTGGGTTGCTCAAAAGGCGGGTATCCCCCAGGAAGCGGTGCTGGCCATAGGGGATTCCATGAACGACGAGGCCATGATCCGGTGGGCGGGTATAGGCGTGGCGATGGTCAACGGTGATGATCGTATTAAGAACATTGCCGACATGGTAACTGAAAAGTCGAATAACGATGACGGGATAGCGGACTTTATTGAGCGGTATATCTTAGGCAAGGAATCGTTGCCTCTGGGAATCGCCCATGAGTAACAAGCCTGTCATGTCGGGGGACATTCCTATCAGTACCGTGGATTCACCGGCGGTAGTGCTGGAACTCATTTATCAATTAAAAGTAAAGGATGTGATGTCTCAGGCGGTGATTTCCGGGAAACCTGGGGATACCATGCGGCATATACAGGCGGTGATGAGGGAAAACCATATCACCGGCATCCCCATTGTCGAGGACCAGCGCCTTGTGGGGATCGTTTCCATAGATGATCTGGTAACCGCGCTGGACAATGGGTACATAGACCGCCCGGTATCGGAACGGATGACCCGGAATGTGATAGTCCTGGAAGCCGACATGCCGCTGTCCTTCGCCATCTCTTACCTGAACAAGTACCGGTACGGACGGTTTCCGGTGCTGAACAAACAGCGGGAACTGGTAGGGATACTCACGTCAAAGGATGTGGTGAGGACGCTGCTGGTCGAAATGAACAGAGAGGTGCTTCGTCTGGAGAAGTTACATCAGAACACGGAGGGTCTGGCGGGTAGTTTTTCGGAAATGGAATTTTCCACCGTGCGGTATGATTTTGAACTGGCGGGCCGGGCTTCTACGGGAATCAAGAAGGCTTTGAAGTTACGCGGCATGGATCCTAAAATTATACGCCGTATTGCCATTGCCAGTTATGAACTTGAGATTAATCAGGTGATTCATTCCAACGGAGGGACCATCAGCTGTTCCATACAGCCGGACCGGGTGGTGATCATGGCCGCCGATGGCGGGCCGGGGATTGCCGACGTGAACCTGGCCCTCCAGGAAGGCTGGTCTACGGCAAACGAATGGATTCGGTCCCTGGGCTTCGGCGCGGGGATGGGATTGGCGAATGCAAAGCGGGTTTCCGATGAATTCCAAATTAAGTCCACAGCGGGGGCCGGTACGACGGTGCGTTCGGTAGTATTCATCAGTTCCCCCAAGGAGAATGCTCCGATATGACCATCAGTGAGGTCATTGCCCTTTTGGATGCCGAGGTTATTCAGGATGAATTGGACGGCGGGACCCTCAACGACGCTGAACTTACCGGCGCCTATACCTCGGATCTGCTTTCGGACGTGATGGCTAACGCGAAGGAAGGGGGCGTTCTTATCACCATTCAAGCTCACAAGAACACGGTGGCGGTAGCAACCCTGGTGAACATCTCCCTCATCGTGGTTTGCAATTCCCGGCCCATCCCGGAGGATATGCTCTCTGCGGCCCGGGACGAAAGGATCGCCATAATCCGTACAAGGGAGAATCAGTTCACCATATCAGGCAAACTTTACGAATTCATGAAAACCGTCCGGTAGGCATTCATGGCCCTGCTTGCGGATCTGCACAATCATTCCTGCCTTTCCCCCTGCGGCTCTCTGGAACTTTCGCCCCGGGCCCTGCTGGAGATTGCCGCCGCCAAAGGGATCAGGGTCATGGCCTTGACGGATCACAACTCGTCCCTCAACTGCCCGGCCTTTTCCCGTCTTGCGCCTCGGTACGACGTTGTTCCCCTCTACGGCATGGAGGCCACGACCCAGGAAGAAATCCATGTCCTCTGTCTTTTTTCCCTCCTGGATGCCGCTCTGTCCTTTGGCGAATACGCCTACCATATCATTACCCCCTTTCCCAACAATCCGGAAAAAACCGGCGATCAGGTCTATGTAGACGAGGAGGACAACATTGAGGGCGAAGTCGAATACTTCCTGCCTAACGCCCTGGACCTGAGCGTGGATGCCATAGGGGGCAAGGTGGCTGAATACGGCGGTATCCTGATTCCCGCCCATGTGGACCGCCCGGCCTTTTCCATGACGAGCCAGCTTGGGGTGGTAGTTCCGGGTCCCTGGGCCGCCATTGAGTGTGTCCGTCTGCCTCCCGTAGTGGACACCCTAGGCTACCCCCTTACCACGTCGTCGGACGCCCATTACCCCGAACACATTGCCCGCCGTCCCTTCAACCTGGACATCACGCTCGAAGAGCTTTGTCCCCAAGGCCCCGGCACGGAGGCGGACATGGCGGCCTTTGTAGGGGCCCTTAAAAGAGGAGGGGGAAGCCGCGGACTTGCTCCGCAAGTCCGACCCCTGCGCCCGCAACGCCCCCGATAAATTATTTTTGAAAACCGCCTGAAAAGTATTGACAAATCATTGTTAGCAAGATATAACTCATTTGTAAGTTACATGTAACTTGCTACTAATTCAGTCGTTCAAAGAGGAAAACGTTATGAAAAAGGTTCTTGTCGTTTACTGGAGCGGTACAGGGAATACCGAAACCATGGCGAATCAGCTTGCGAAGGGCGCCGGGGACGCCGGGGCGGAGGTCGTGATAAAGGCGGTTTCTGAAGCGGCGGCAGATATGGTTAAAGATGCGGCAGCCCTTGCCCTGGGGTGTCCCGCCATGGGCGCCGAGGTTCTGGAAGAAAGCGAGATGGAGCCCTTTGTCAGCGGTCTTTCCCAAACTGAAGTGGGAGGGAAACCGGTGGTTCTTTTCGGGTCTTATGATTGGGGCGATGGACAGTGGATGCGGGATTGGGTGGAACGCATGAAGGAATTGGGCGCCGTAATTGACGGAGAGGGCATAATTGCCCAGCTTGTCCCGGGGGAGGAAACACTAACCGCCTGCTATGAGGCGGGAAAACGGCTCGCGGGCTGAAACATTGGGTATATTCAACTGCATTATGTTCATAGGTTCGGGTATTTAAAAAAAGCGGCCTACAGCTAGGCCTAACTCTCCTTTTTACCGGAGATGCCGTATCCTGCCGTCGTTGACGAGGGTACGGTATTTTCGGTATTTTGTATAAATTTATACCGAAAATGCAGGTTGCGGGTTATAGGGAGAAACCAATGCCGGCTGAAATTAAGCGGCTTATTATTAATCACTGCGGTCCTGTCCTGATGGGATATAAACCGGCGGCCATGTTCATGCTGCGGTCCGAAGACGCCTACGGCAGTTTGTCCGGTCTGCTGCCGGCCTACCTTGAGTTGATGGTTTTGCGGAAGAGCGAAGGCGGATTATTGGTTCTTGTTTTTGAAAAAGAAAAGCTTGAAAAAACACTCCTAGAAGCAATTATATCAAATGAAAACATTCGGGCGGTACTGGTCGGCAAAGGGTACCCCCTAGGAGCCTGGGGGACTTGGCGTAAGTCGTATGAAGAAATGCGTGATTTCATGCGGATCGGGGATCATGCGGCTAGCCGCAGGGGAGTTTGTTTTGGATTTCTGGATCGTTTAAAAGAACAATTCACCAGCGGGCAGTTCCCCCACGAAGTAGGGATTTTCCTCGGTTATCCGGTGGACGATGTGCTGGGCTTTGTGGAACATAACGGCCAAAACTATAAGCTCTGCGGCTATTGGAAAGTTTACGGCGATGTGGAACTGGCAAAAGCGTGTTTCCGCCAATACGATGAATGCCGGGAGTGTATACAAACTCTTTTTCAGTGATCCTTAGGTATTATTTACTGCCTATATCGACCTTAATGCCTAAAAGTTTTTCACTGTCATCATCATCGGTGAGGGTTAAGACAATATTATCCTCGATGATAGTTTTATAATCATCGGCGGACAGGTTTGCCATTATCTCGGTTAATTGATTTTGATTAATTGTGGCTATGTACTGTTTTTTTGAATTCAAAAAAACATCCCTAAGGATTGTAAACATCGCCGTTTTTTGCCGGTCGTCAATGCCATCATACAGCCGGCTGTCATGAAAAATAAAATCGACGCTATGATTTTTTCCTTCCAGGAGAATCGATAAATCATAACAAAATATTTTTACTTTGTTGATGCCGTCAGAAGCGTCTGACTCAATGCGCGGCTCAATCTTAAACGCTATCTGGTTTTCACCTTCGTTGGCGCTTATCTTCAAGCCCGCCACACTATTAGGGTAAAATAATTTTACCAGCGCACGAAAATATTCTTTGATTTTTTGCGTTGCCGCATCTATTTCGTTAAGATAATTTTCCGTGATTTCCACCAGATCAAGCAATTCTTTTTTTGTTTCTCGCTCCCGTGACTTGTATTCAAACTGCAATTCCTGGTACCGCGTTAAATTATCTTTTTGCGCTTTTAAAGCAGCGCTTCTTTGGCCAAGGGATATAAAAACATCAATCGCCTGATAACTGCCCAGATATTTCATCTTTTCGTTAAATTGCTTTTGAAGTTCGGCCTGCCGCCTTGATTTTTCATTAAGAGAAATAAGCATCTGGTTTTTCTGTTCGGACAATCTGCGAACACGGCTTGATATTAAGCTTTCATAAAAAGCCTCAACATCCCCTAACGTCTTTTTTACCAGCTCAGGGAAAAATATATTCGATTCATTATAAATTTTTTCTATATCTGAACTGGTTACCGATGAAGCGGCCATGCCTTGTAAGCTATTTTCGATGTTTTTGAGGTTTTGCTGAATTATCACGATTTCGTTATTTAAATTAAAAAGATCGGTCTTTATCTCATCAGCTTCGGCTTGAATATCATGATAATCTTCGGCAACTTGGAAACTGGCTAAATCGTTCTCCAGTTTCTTTATTTGGTCATCAATATCCGCAAGGGCAAGTGAAATATCCTTGTTTCCGGAAAAATAGTCGCGCAGCAAGTCATCTTTTTTGAAATTCTTTTCCAAATCGTCCAGCCGCGTCTGCTCTTTCCGTAAAATATATTTCCGTTCCGCCAGCTTGACGTCTAAACCAATAAGCAGCGCGTTATTTATCTGCGTCTGATAATCCGTATGAGTTTTTCCCGGATTCATGCAGTTGTCGTAGGAGCCTTTATCAGGACGTAAAAAAAACGGAATAAGCGTCCGGAAAGAAAGGGAACCCATGTCCTCCGGAATTAAAAAACAAAGTTCTTTCATGATGCTTGTATATTTATCTAAACTATACTCTTCATCATTCAAAAAGATTTTTTTCGATTCGGCGATTGAACGGCGAACCGTGAAATTTCGCATGTTCACCTTGAAATCAAGGCCAAATTCCCAGTCCGCCAGTTTCTCACAAAAACTCGTGTAATTTCTCGCATCCGCGCCGAGACAAAAATTAATTATGCGAACCAGCAGGCTCTTTCCAACGCCGTTGTATGTTTTTCCATCATCATTCATGCCGGGCTTCTTTTGCTTTGCGGCAATAAAACTCAATCCTGCTTGGTTGAAAACAACCGTGTGGAAGCTTTCTTTATTCGCGAAAACCCGTATCAGACGCATCTTTTTATCACCCCATCATCCATATAAATAGCGTTAACAGAAAATAAAAACAGCAAGGTCATTACCAGATTATCAAAATTTTGCTTTGCCCGGTATTTCTTAGCGGAAAAATCTTTTTGATAATTATTCCAGAGTTCGTCTATCGTTTTACCTTCTTCCCCAAGGCTGCCCAGCAGATAAGAACCAAACCCAAGAAGCGATTGTTCAAGTGTTGTGTGTTTTGTGGGCATAATCACGTTATGTTCTCCACCCGGCGTATTGGATGCTCAAAAATATCGCAGGACTCAAAATATTTTGCCATGATAACAATGACGGCGGCCTGATAGCGGGTTTCCGCTTTTGGCGATGCGGTCTTAACTATCGCCCAGAAGAGATCATCGCCGGTATGCGAGTCTTTCTCCGCGATGTATATTTCATTCATCTTATCACGCAGCGAATCGCCAAGAAAATTACTTTCATTATCTAGAAACTGCTGCAAGCTGTTTATTTGCATGACGCCGTTATTCAGGCACAGCGCAGCCGCGGATGAAAGCCCGTTGAATTGTATTTTTTTCCCCCAGTCAGGCAGTTTCATTTCCACCGCAAGCGGCGCCGCCAATGAAAGTTTCATGATATACGCTATTACTTCATCAAGTATCGAAAAATCAATTCCCGGTAATGACGCGGGATCGGGAATGTTTCCAACGATATTGAAATGAGTGCGACCTATTGCTCTTTCATCATTCGTTAACATAAAATACGCTCCCGGTTTCATGTTCCATCTGCTGATTCGGCGCCACACCGAGTGTCTTAATAGTAATCCCTGTTACCGATAAAAGCAAGATCGCGCATTGAATCATATATGCGGCAGGTCCGGAAACCCACGCCCCTTAACGGGGCGCCGCGAGCGATCCACCCCTCCTGAACTTGTTGAAAGAAAAACTACCGGCACTCTGCAATGTACCCGCTTATGGTGCGGGTTAATAATGCGGCGGCTTTTGGTTGGGAATCTCTTCCATGTTCCGCGAAATTTGCAGGAGCTTCTCTTTCATCGCGGCATGCTCTGTTTTAAGGACATCCATAACCGCGTTCCGGGCTACCACTTCATCTTGAAGCCGGGCGATAAAGTCTTCCAAGAAGGCAAGTTTCATTTCAATCTTTTCAAGACGGCTTCCCAAAATCTCTTGTTCCATATAAAATTTAGTATACGTATGTGTTGCTAATTTTCAATAATACTAAATTTCAAAGAGGGGATTTTATGGCTAAACAAAAAGCGCCTATGGACTTTTCCATAGAGACCTTAGGGCCGTGTAACGTTGATTCACCTATTACCATGTCGAAGACTGACGGTGATTTTACCGCTAATTATGTGACGGATGATGAATTTGTCCGGCTGGACCCACGGGTGTCCCTGGGGGAACAGAAGCCGGTGGAACGGAGCGATGTCCTTGAGTGCGCCGGGCCGCGGGAAAAGATATACTTCATGCCGAGCCATGTTCACGCCGGAATCGTGAGCTGCGGCGGCCTGTGTCCGGGGCTTAACGACGTGATCCGGGCGATAGTCTGCTGCCTGTTCCACCGGTACGGCGTTACCAGGATTTCCGGCATATCCTACGGGTATCTGGGGTTTCTGAAGAACGAGAAGAAGTACACCCCCAAGGAACTGAACCCGGACGTGGTGGATGACATCCACAAGATCGGCGGCACCATGCTGGGAAGCGCCCGCGGCGGCGGCAAAGAGGTTGGCCGTATCGTGGACGCCCTGGAGCGGCTAAACCTCAACATCCTGTTTACCATAGGCGGCGACGGAACCCAGAAAGGCTCCCTGGAGATCGCCGAGGAAATCGGGAAGCGGCACCTTAAAATCGCCATGATAGGCATCCCCAAGACGGTGGACAACGACTTTTCCTGCATCCAGCGCTCCTTCGGCTTTGACACGGCGGTAGCCAAAGCGGTGGAAGCGGTAACCGCCGCCCACATGGAAGCCCATTCCCAGATCAACGGCATAGGCCTGGTAAAGGTGATGGGCCGTGAATCGGGGTTCATTGCCGCCCACACCGCCCTGGCAAGCCACGAGGTGAATTTCGTCCTGATCCCGGAGGTGCCGTTTGAACTGGACGGCGAACACGGGTTCCTCAATTACCTGGAAAAGCGCATCCTCAAGCGGGGCCATGCGGTCATCCTGCTAGCCGAAGGCATACTCCAGGATCAGCTTATGCGGGAAAAAACAACCGATGCCAGCGGCAACCTCAAGCTCGTCGACGCGGGAACCTACATGCGGGACCGGATCACCGAGTATTTTAAGGCCCAGGACATCGAGATCAATCTTAAATACATTGATCCCAGCTACATGATCCGCTCCGCCCCGGCAAGTCCGAACGACTCCATCTACTGTGAACGCCTGGGAAACGCGGCGGTCCACGCAGCTATGGCCGGGAAGACGAAGGTCCTCATCGGCCTGGTGAACAACGAATTCGTCCACCTGCCCATGAAGGTGGCGATCAGCCGGAACTATGTCGACCCCGAAGGCAACCTGTGGCGGGACACCCTGGACGCCACGCACCAACCCGCCCTGATGGTGAACAACCCGCTGGGCGTCCTTTTTGGAAGGGGGGAAGACGAGTAGGACCCCCGCGGGGCGCCGCCCGCACCCCGCCGGGGACGCCGCCCCGAACCACGCGGGCTTCTCCCTGCTCCCTGCGGGGCTCTGCCCCGCACCCCGCCGGGAGGCCCTAGGCCCCCCGGACCCCCCATAAAAAGGGCGAGGGGATACCCCCGGAAAATTTTCCGGGGGTATACCCTCGCCCTTTTTAAAGGGGGGTCTGGGGGGCCCGTGGTCCCCCAGCAGGGGTCCGGGGGCGGCGCCCCCGGCGGGGCGGCGGGGCGGAGCCCCGCGAGGTGCGCGCGCTTAAAACTCCGCGCGCCTCGCATCTTCAAATTCTTCCTCAATCTTTTCAGAGGGCTTCGCGGTAGCAAGGCTCACGATCCAGATCACTAAGCAGGAGAGGATAAAGGCCGGAAGCAGTTCGTAGACGGCGAACACGCCGCCTAATGGGGCGATTAGGTTTTTCCAAAGGATGACAACGATGCCGCCGGTGAGCATACCCGCAACCGCGGCGGGGAAGGTGGCCCGTTTCCAGAAAAGGCTAAACAGAACCAGCGGTCCAAAGGCGGCGCCCAGGCCCGCCCAGGCGTAGGAGACTACCCGGAAGATGGACTGGTTCCCGGACAGGGCAATGAGGATGCCGAACAGGGTTACCGCAAGCATGGTGATGCGGGCTGCCCACATGACTTCGGCGTTAGAGGCTTTTTTTCTGAATATGTCTTTGTACAGGTCATTCGCCAGGGAAGAGGCCACGATGAGCATGTAGGAATCGGATGAACTCATGGAAGCCGCCAGTATCCCCGATATGATCACCCCGGAAAGAAGGGGCGGGAAGAACCGGATAGACAGGATAATGAACACGTTTTCCGCGCTTGATGCCGAGAGCAGTTGATCGCTTTGCCCGGAAAGGATGGCGCGGCCTATGATGCCGATGAGGACCGCCGCGGCCTGGGCCAGGAAGCACCAGATGACGGCGATGTTCCGGGAGGGGCGTATCATGGCGGTTTTCCTGACTGCCATGAACCGTACCAGCACTTGGGGCATGCCAAAGTAACCAAGCCCCCACGCCAGGGTGGACACTATCGTAAGGAAGCCGTAATCCGCGCCGGCGCCGAACAGGGGAACGCCGTTTGCCGTCTGTTGTACCCCGTTGATCACGTGAGGGGTCGCTATGCCAAAGAAATCGGTAAACCGGGGGAAGCCCGCCAGTTTGGCGGCGATGCCGCTGATGCCGCCGCCATGGAGGAACGCGAAGAGCAGCAACAGTATCAGGGCGCCTATCATCAAGAGGCCCTGGATAAGGTCCGTCATGCCGACGGCCAGGAATCCGCCCAGGAGGGTGTAGATCATGACGATGGCCGCTCCCAGGATAACCATGATGACCATGTCGGCGTTAAAAAAGTAGCTGAAGAGTTTCCCGAAGGTAAGGAACTGGGCGCCTACATAAATCGAGAAAAATATCAGGCTGATAAGGGCGGCTATGGCCAGGAGTATTCGTTTTTTGTCATGGTAGCGGTTGCTGAAAAATTCAGGAAGCGTAATGGAGTTGTTCGCTATTTGGGAATAGGCGCGGAGCCGTTTTGCCACCAGCGCCCAGTTTATCCAGGTGCCGATGAAAAGGCCCAGGGCGGTCCAGAAGGCCTCGCCGTAGCCGGTAAAGTAGGCCACGCCCGGCAGTCCCATCAGGAGCCAGCCCGACATGTCCGATGCCTCGGCGGATATGGCCGCCAGCCAGGGGCCGAAGCTCCGTTTTGCCAGGAAGTAGTCTTCCGGGCCGCTGTTACCCCGCCGCGTGCACCAGATTCCGATGCCGATTATCGTTATCAGGTACGCGCCGATGCCGATAAGCCGTTGAATGTTTTCAAATCCCATATTTTCCACCTCTTTTTATTTCGCTCTCCCGGAGCGCTGCCCCGCCGGGGGCCTCGGGTCCGAAGGACCCAGGCCCGAAGGACCAGGCCCCCCATCACTATTTAGGTCTTTTCAAACAGAAGGGCCGCTTGTTCGCGAATCTGGTCCGCCATGCCCTGGTAGTTGGCTTTGAGGGCGGACATGTTCTGGTTGTAGAACGCGACGAACGCGGGGTCCTGGAAGGGGTCGATCCGCACCTGCCGGCCTATGCGCCGGGCAAGCTCCTCTTCCTTCTGGCGCAATTTGGGAGCGTATTGGCGCTTAATCGCTTCCTCGTATTGGGCGGCTTCGTCCAGATACCGGGACATGGCCTGGATAAACTGTTTGTACAGGACGGCGAACCGGTGATCCCCTATGATAGTTTGCAATCCCTTACCGGCTGTCTCCAGCCGCTTTTCGTCCTCCCCGGCTGCGGGAAGGGTGATTTGAGCGTTAAGGACATCGAAAATCCCCTGTTTGAGGGCGGCCTTCTGATCCTTGGGGCATTTTTTAATCCCTTCTTCCAGGGACCCGGTTCCCGCAAGGAATTCATTGGCCAGCCGTTTCCCCTGCTGCCGGGCTTCAAACTGTTCTATGCCGGTTTTGTCGCCTTTAACCGATTCTGTCCGTTCCAGCGCTATCTCCAGCGCGGTCTTTATCCGTCCCATGTCGCACTCCCTTGTTCCTCCGCGTTACCCGCGTCGGTTGTTGTTTGCAATTAGTATGATAGTTGAGGCTGTTCCAAAACCTCAGGTGAATTAATTCTGTTCAGAACAGAACGACCGGACCCCGCGGGGTTTTGGAACAGCCTCAGTTGGTATATAGATTGATACTTCGCAGTTAGCCGCCGGAGCCTCGAGTCGCGTGAAATTACACATCGCTTCATACGACTCACGCGAAGTCCCCTCAGGCTCCTAGTTTACTCATTCTGAAGGATGTTCGGCAATCGGGATAAACCGTGAACCGGTGCAAAGGGCGTCCATAGGGACATCCCAGGGTTCGGCGGGAAGACGGGGCAGGATTTGCATGTCCGCGCAAAAACCGATCTTAAAGCAGGGGCCCCTTTCTTCAACGAAAAACCGGTCGTAATAGGCTTTGCCGTGACCCAGGCGGTTCCCGGCACGATCGAAGGCCATGCCCGGAACAACGGCAAGAACGGGGAAGTCCTGAGTTCTTAATGGTTCTGCCGGCTCCGGCGGTTCGCGTATGCCAAAGGGACCTTTTTTCCACATCCCCGCCGCGCTAAGGACGCGGCAAAATCTAAGCCTTCCGCCCTCAGTCCGGGGGGCGAAAACTTTCTTACCTTCTTCCAGAGCGGCTTCAAACAAAGGCATCGTATCTATTTCAAAGGGTGTCGAGAGGAAAAGCAGGATGGTTCCATACCGTTTCCAACGGAATGTTTCCCGCAATAACCGGCCTGCCGCCGCTCCTTCATCAGATAATTGGGAAGGCGGCAACATTTTCAGGCGGCGCGTCATTTCCGCCCGTAAATCCGGTTTGGAATTGATTTGCATGAAGAAAAGCCGGGATATACCTCCGCGCACGATGCGGAACGGTCAGATTGGCCTGGTTCCCCCGTTTTTGAGTCCCCCCTCGTAAAGCTTTCCGCAGGCCAGGAACATAGGCAGCTTGGTTCCTCCCAGAATGATGTCCGATTCTTCGGCCATATCGATCATGTCCCGGCTTGGACTTTTCCCCCGTACAAAGATGATACAGCGGATGTCTAAAAGTTCCGCAGTTCGGATAACCTGGGGATTTACCAACCCTGTCAACAGGAGTACCCGCTCTTTGACAAACGCCATGACATCGCTCATCAGGTCTGCCCCGCAAGCCGAGGCAACTACCAAATCCGCTTTATCTTTACCGCAAAAAAATTGCCCTTCTACAATAGTTACCGCTTCCGCTACGGTCATTATCCTTCCCCCGTCTGCTAAACGTAGCATAAAAATTTATCCGGTTCAATGCTCTATCGCGCCCTGTTACAACTAACACGGTGAATTTGAAATTGCGGTGCGGCAACGCGGTAACTTGACAAGCCCCCCCTTGTAAAGTATCCTAAAACGAATTTAATCAATAACGGTAAGGGACGGAGCGATGAATTGGATATTTTGGATAATCCTCCCTCTTGCCGGGTTAACCTTAGGCTGGACTATTAGATGGCTGTATGCCAGATACCAACTCACCGCGTCGGAACAACAGGCCGAGCGCGTTAAACAGGATGCGATAAAGGAAGCTGAAGCTAAAAAGAAGGAAATTCTTCTTGAAGCAAAAGAACAAGTTATCCGCGAACGAAACCAGCAGGAGAGGGAGACTCGGGAACGCAGGGCCGAATTGCAGCGATATGAGCGGCGTGTGTTGCAAAAAGAAGAGACCATTGATAGAAAAATAAGTCAGATTGAAAAAACTGAGCAGACTCTTATGGATAAGGAACGGGCGTTACAGGTTCGGGATACCGCGCTGGGACGCGAGGAAGAACGGTACCGTGCGGAACTGGAACGTATTTCCGGGCTTACGGCGGAAGAGGCGAAGGCCCTCATCATTGAAGACCTGGAGAATGAGGCGAAGCATGATGCCCAGAGTTTGATCAATAAGATTGAGCAGGAGGCGAACCTGGCCGGGGAGAAAAAGGCCCGTGATATTCTGGTAGCCACGATTCAGCGGCTTGCGACAGAGGTAACCGGCGATGTTACGGTTGCCTCTGTCAGTCTCCCCAACGATGAGATGAAGGGCCGGATCATAGGGCGGGAAGGGCGGAACATCCGCACTTTGGAGACCCTGACCGGGGTGGACATCATCATCGACGACACGCCCGAGGCGGTGATCATTTCCTGCTTCGACCCGGTCCGCCGGGAAATCGCCAAGGTAGCCCTGGAACGGCTCATCTCCGATGGACGGATTCATCCCGCCCGGATCGAAGAAATCGTTACCAAGGTGTCCAGGGACATTTCCCAGAAAATTTTTGAGGAAGGCGAAAAAGTCCTCTTCGATCTGAGCATCCATAACATCAGCCAGGATGCCATCCGCGCCCTGGGACGGCTGTATTTCCGGACCAGTTACGGCCAGAACGTGCTTTACCACTCCAGGGAAGTGGCTATCATAGCCGGCAGTCTGGCTGCGGAGCTGGGGGCTAACCGGGAACTGGCGAAACGGGGAGCCTTGCTCCACGACATAGGCAAGGGGGTGGAAACCGATTCGGACATGAACCACGCGGAAATCGGCATGGACATGGCCCGGAAGATGGGGGAGGATCCCCGTATCCTCAACGCAATAGGGAGCCACCACAACGACATGGAGCCTTCCTGCATTGAGTCGGTGCTGGTACAGATAGCGGACGCCATTTCCGCGGCCCGGCCTGGGGCGCGGCGGGAGACCATGGATAATTACGTCAAGCGCCTTGAAAACCTGGAAAACATCGCCGAGGGTTTTCTCGGCGTGGACAAGGCTTTCGCTATTCAGGCGGGCCGGGAACTGCGCATCCTCGTCAACAACGAGGCGGTTACCGACGAGCAGGCCAAAGACCTTGCCAAAGATATCGCCAAAAAAATCGAGAGCGATCTGCGCTATCCGGGCCGTATCAAGGTAACGATCATCCGCGAAACCAGAATTGTAGAGTACGCGAGATAAGCGGCGCGGCACCAGGATCATCTCTGATGCCGCATCCCCTCCCGCAGCTGCCGTCTTTATCCTTCCACATAAAATGCCCCCATGACAAAAAAAGCCGCCTTCTTTCGTTTTCCTGTCCGCGCTTATCATTCCCTTCTCTTATACCCTTCCTGGTAACCGCCGGGGGCAACGCCCCGCCCCGCGGGATGCACCGGGGCTTTAGGCGTCCTCCCTGATTATCTTTGTCCAGGCGATTCCCGCGTTTTGAAGAAAGGCCGCGATTTCCTCTACCGTCCGCGCTTCCGTGCGGATAATGTACACGCAGGACGAGCCGAGGCTGCGCGGGGCGGCGTCGAGGACGCAGGGATACGGGGAATGTTTCAGGACCTGCTCGGTACGCAGGGAACCCGAAACTTCCCCAAAGGTTATGATAAGTTTCACGCGGCGGCGGATTTAGAACGGCATAACCCGGCGAAAACCGCCGCAACCGCGAGCCCGGCAAGGACGGCGATCTTTCCGTTTGCCGGTACGCCTGCGGGGGAAGCCGCAAGGCCGAAGTTGTGCGCCGTTGCGCCCGCCGCGATAAACGCCAGCATACAGACGCCGGCGTTGGCATCTCCCTGTCCGGCCTTGATCATCTGGCGTAAGGGACAGCCGCCTATCAGTACGGAACCCAAGCCGGCAAGCATCATGCCCAAAAAGTTCCACAGTGCTTCCGTGTGGGCGATAGGCTGGCCCGCGAAGCCGGGTTTGAATTTGCCCAGGACCAGGTTCCCAATAAACGCGGCGGCTATGATCGCAAGGTACCCGATGAACGGCCAGCCCTTTTTAAGGAGGAACAGATCACGGAAACCGCCGGCGATGCAAAAATTACTTTGCTGGCACAAAGCGCCGATGAGTACGGTGGCGGCCAGCGCGATGGCGGCGGGCGCGTGCAGAGAACCGGGGCCTTCGGCGCTGAATTTGATGAACGCCGGTTTTAACGCAAGAAACACCAGCAGGAGAAGGGCAAAGGCGGGCATAATGCCGGCGTTGAGCCGGGCCGTCATGGAACCGCCCCGGTCCGCGTTTGGGCCTCCGGCGCTTTCGATGCTAAACCCGTTTCTTAACGCCAGCGCGCCCAGACCGGCGCCGGCAAAAAAGCCAGGCAGTCCAACCAGGGCGTTGAGGTCCCCCGCCCCAATGCGGAGCGCCATGCGCAAAGGACATCCGAGGAACACAAGGCAGCCTATCATGATGAAGAACGCGATGGTGAACCGAATGAGCGGGCTGCCGGAAATCTGGGCCGGCTTCCATTCACGCCGCGCCAGGGCAAGAAAGAAAGCGCCCAGTATGAAGCCGGCAATTTCCGGGCGGATGTACTGGACGGTCGCCGCGCCGTCCAAGCCCAAGGCCCCCGCCGTATCCCGGATAAAACACGCGGCGCATAAGCCCATATTGGCGGGATTCCCCAGGGCCGTCAGTCCTATAGCGGCGGCGCCTATGATCGCTCCGGTTACGATAATCCACACCCGATCTTTTTTAATCGACATACCTACTCCTTAAGAATGAACTTTTGTACAGTCTATTAGTAAACTTTTGTACTATATGGCTATGGGGCCAGCATATCCGCACCGGTGGTTTCTGTCAAGAATTTTTTGCACCCTCTGTAGGGCGGGGGCATTAACCTATTCCCGAAGGCGCCTCCTTGTGGCGGACCGCTTCCCGCGCGCCGCGGACCTCCCTCCCGAAGCTGCGGAAACAGGCCCGGCATTGCCGGACCCGGGCCGAAGCGCCGGACCCGCTTCCCGAAGCGAAAGACCCAGGTCTTGAAGTTCCGGACCTCTCTCCGGGCTCCGCAAACCTGGGTTTTCTTCGCGCAAAAACACTTTTGCGCGGCACA
>JAITLF010000044.1 GCA_031278025.1 Treponema sp. | reverse complement strand
GGTAAAGCTTGTCCCGTTCCATGACTTCGATAAGTTTGAGGGCCGCGGCGCAGGCCAGCGCGTTGCCGCCGAAGGTTCCGCCTATGGTACCGGCGCCGACCTTGTCGAAGATCGAGGCTCCGGCGGTAACAGCTCCCAGGGGAATCCCCCCGGCGATGGACTTTGCCATGGCGATAATATCAGGCGGAGCGCCCCACTCATCCCAATAGCAGGAAACGAACCAGCGGCCCGAACGGCAAAAGCCGGTCTGCACCTCGTCGGCTATGACGAGGATACCGTGTCTGTCGCATATCTCCCGTATGGCCTTGACCCAGGCTTTGGGCGCCGGGACAAATCCCCCCTCCCCCTGGACGGGCTCTATCACAACGGCCGCCACATCTTCCGGCGGGGACGCTTCCTCAAACACCGAGAGAAAACGGTTGACGTAGTATTCGACAGCCTCATCCCCGGTAAATCCCCTGGGCGCCCGGTACAGGTAGGGGAATTCCGCCCGGTATATCCCGTCGGGCAGGGGACCCATGCCGTGGTAATAGGCCTTTTTGCTGGTCATGGTTCCGGTAAGAAGGGTCCTGCCGTGAAAGGCCCCGGAAAACACGATGATATTGGGCCTGCCGCTGGAACTCCGGGCCACCTTGACCGCGTTTTCCAGTGTTTCCGCCCCCGAATTGGTAAACATGGTCCTCCGTTCCGGCTCCCGAACCGGAACCAGCGCGTTGAGTTTTTCGGCAAGGGCCACATAGCCCTCATGGGTGACAATATTGGGCATGGCATGGAAGTAACGGCCGGCCT
Organism: Treponema sp.; assembly: GCA_031278025.1. Next base: position 1,818 of record JAITLF010000044.1, on the reverse strand, counting down.
GATCCCGCACCGCTTCCACCAGTTCAGGATGGGAATAGCCGATATTGAGTACCCCTACCCCGCCAACCCAATCCATAAAGATATTGCCGTCCAAATCTTCCAGCATGGCCCCCTCGCCCCGGCGGATGGCTACGGGGTAGGAACAGCGAATAGACGATGGTACGGCTTCGGCGCGCCGGGCAATCAGGGCCTTTGCCCTGGGCCCGGGCAATTCTGTTTTAATTTCAGGCAGCGCTTCTCCCAATGGTTTGTTTGTCGACATATTTGCCTCCTAAAGCGCTTCCCGGTAAATTTCCTTTATCTCTTCCCTGCTGAATTGAACCGGATGATGGGCGATAGGCGCCGCGGAAACCTTGAAGGCATTCTCGGTCATCCAGTCAACATCTTCCGGCTTAATCCCCTGGTCGCCCAGGGTAATGGAAAGATCAATATCGGCAAGCAGTTTCTTTATCACCGCTACACAGTCATTTTCGTCCCTGCCCCCGAGCCGCCGGGAAATTTCGGCAAATTTAGCGGGCGCGCCGCCGATAGACCGCGCAAAAACAACCGGAGTAAGGGAAGCAAGCCCCCTGCCGTGGGTGATATTCCGCAGGCCGCTCGCGGGATGTTCGATCCCGTGGGGGACAACGCCCCCCGATGTTCCTATAGCCATTCCCCCCAGGGTACTGGCCCAGGTCAGTTTTTCCCACTCGCCCTTTCCACCTTTCCCCCGGTACAGGGGGACGAGGCTTTCCGCAACAAGCCTAATCCCCTCAAGTGCGTACAGGTCCGATACCGGCGTCCCGTTTGCGGAAAGCCAGGATTCCATGCAATGGGCAAGGGCATCAAAGCCGACGCTGGCAAGTATGTCCCGGGGCATCGTGGTCATAAGATCCGGATCAATGATAGATATCTTTGCCACGAGTATGTTCCCCCGAAGGGATTTCTTGTCCCTGGTAGCCGGATCGGTGATCACCGCGAAACCGTTGCCCTCGCTTCCGGTTCCGCAGGTGGTGGGCACGAGGATGATGGGCAAAGCCTCTGTGGAAGTTTTCCGGCCGTAAATGTAGTCCACCAGGTCCCCGTCGTTTCTGGACATAAAGGCGATAGCTTTAGCGGCATCCATGATGCTCCCGCCGCCCAGTCCTATGACCAGATCCGCGCCGAACCCCACGGCGGCCCTGGCCCCGCCGTATACCTGGGGAACCGTGGGATTCGGTTCCGCTTCGTCGTAGACGCGGGTCTCCACCCCCGCTGCCTTTAAAAGGCCTGCCGCCCTGTCCAGAAGCCCCGATTTTTTGGCGCTTCCCCGGCCGGTGACAAGCAGGGCTTTTTTTCCGTAAGAAACGGCGCGGCTGCCTATTTCGCCGATGACACCGGAACCAAACAGCAAATTTACCGGAAGACTGAATGAAAAATTCATGGAATCACCCCTCTGTAAGACGGCGGAATCGCCGCCGCCGTTTAATCGGACATTAACACGAAGCGGCAATGATCACTCCGCGGCATCTCAAAGACCCAATAAGGTCCTGGGGACACTGACCCTGTTTCGTGGGATAATAGCCATTGACAAGGGTTATATATACATTCCTATATCGGCGGGTATTATTTCAAGCCCCCCCCGCCTTATTAGTGAGGAGTTAGGAGGGAGGAGTGAATAAAAATGACGGACGGGAAATCGGCGCGGGGCGTCGATTTCCCGTCCGTCATTCTTCACTATTCATTTTTCATTCTTCATTCAATTGTGAGGCGTTGGATGGTCTCGGTCGAAAGGCCGGTGATTTCACTGATGAATTCTACCGAAGCGCCTTTTGCCAGGGCGTTCTTGGCAACTTCCTC
>JAITLF010000026.1 GCA_031278025.1 Treponema sp. | reverse complement strand
CTCGAGCCCGGCCAGTGCCATTCCCCGCTTCCCCGCCGCCGGGATGGCCCGGGGTTTGTAAGCCTTCGCGGCACGGACGATGGCGGCTATGTGCGCCGGGGTGGACCCGCAGCAACCGCCCAGAATATTGACAAGGCCCTCTTTCATGTATTCTTCTATGTGGCAGCACATGGTTTCCGGCGTTTCATCGTACAGGCCAAACTGATTGGGTAGTCCGGCATTGGGGTGGGCGCTGACAAAGCAGGGGGCAATTTCCGAAAGCCGCTTGATGGGCGCAATGAGCTTTTCCGCGCCGAAAGAACAGTTAAGCCCGATGGACCAGGGTTTCGCGTGGATCACCGAAACACAAAAAGCCTCCATAGTTTGACCGGACAAGACCCTGCCCGAGGTATCGGAGACCGTGGCGGAGATCATGAGGGGGACGGCGAGCTGCCGTTCCGCTTCCAGCCGTTTGACTGCGGCGATAGCGGCTTTGGCGTTCAGGGTATCGAAAACGGTCTCGATGAGCAGAATATCCGCCCCGCCGTCAAGCAAACCGCAGGCGTTGTCGTAAAAAGCCGCCTCAAGCTCATCCCAGGTGACGGCGCGCTTCCCCGGATCATCAATATTAGGACTCATGCTGCCGCTTTTGCTGGTGGGACCTATGCTCCCCGCCACAAAACGGGGTTTATCGGCGGTGGAGAACCTGTCCGCCGCTTTCCGGGCAATGGACGCGGCGGCGGCGCTTATTTCGCGGGCCAGGCCGGCAATACCGTAGCCTGAAAGTGAAATGGAAGTGGAATTAAAACTACAGGTTTCGATGATGTCCGCGCCGGCCTCAAGATATGCTTCGTGGATGGAATCGATCACTTCCGGTTTGGTAAGGCAGAGTACATCATTACAACCCTTAAGATTCACCGGGTGGTTTGCGAAGCGGCTTCCCCGAAAATCAGATTCGGACAGGGGTTCACCGGAGGGGAGCCGGTAAGCCTGAATCATGGTTCCCATAGCGCCGTCCAGAACAAGGATACGCTGAGCGGCAATCCTGTCGAGCTGTTCCCGCACGGAGGATCGTAGAAGATCATTCATGGAAGAACTATACCAGTTGGCGCTGATATTGACAATGATCGATGTTCAGCAGCAGGAATTTGTGGACTTACAAGCGACAGACTTACAAGCGGCGTGTAGACAAAACCCCGTGAGTCCGTTATAGTTAGTAATCAGTTATGCAACGTTTTTTCCCATTGTCATTTTTGTTTTTTCTGCCTCTTGCGGGGGTTTTTTCCTATCCCGGTTACTTTTTGTCACTACGGGACGCGGTCTATGCCCAGGAATTAAACGCCGATGAGATTGTCCCTTTGTATCGGGACGCGCTGGAAAAAGCCCGGGGAAGTCTTGCAGGGCAAGAACTCCACATCATGTTGTCCCGCTGTGAATACATGATGGGAAGGGCCTATCAGTACGAGGAGCGGAAGACCGAGGCCGCCGCCCGGTACGAAGAAGGGATATCCTGGGCGGAAAAGGCTCTGGAAGCGGGGGAAAGTGCCGAGGCATGGCGGATGCTGGCGGAAAACATCTCCCAGTCCTGTGCGGTCAAGCCGGTTTCCTATGCTATGGCAAACGGGTTAAAAGTGGAGCGGTACGCGAAAAACGCCCTGGAACTGGATCCCCGTAACGCCGGAGCCCTATATATGATAGCGGCTCGTTGGGTTTTTGCCCCATCGCCCTTTAACAACTACAAAAGGGGTATTCAGATGATGGAAGATATCATTACCCAGGGGGCTATGGAACAGGACGATCGTTTTAATGTATATTCCGCTATTGGATACGCTTATTTTCAGCAGAAAAAATACACAGAGGCAAAGCCCTGGTTTTTGAAATCTCTGGAAATATATCCCACCAATAAATTTGTAAGGGATCTGTTGGAAAAATCCTGAACCGGCAGAAAATATGTTAAACAACATTGTGGGTTTTTTAAGCCAAATTTATTATCCTGTTTTAATCATAGCCACGGCCTATTTTTTCATTCTGTCCCTGGCAAATCATTATGAGATGTGGCGCTTTACCCTGGCCCCGGAAATTTTTGACGGCCCCCTGGTCTCAGTCTTGATTCCCGCCCGTAATGAGGAAAAAAACATTGAACGGTGCCTCGATTCCCTGCGAAACCAGCTTTATAAAAACTACGAAATTCTGGTGATTGACGACAATTCTACCGACGACACCCTGGATATTCTGAACCGGGTTGCCGCGGCGGACAACCGGATCCGGATATTTATCGGGGACCCCCTGCCCGATAACTGGTTTGGCAAGCCTTTTGCCCTACACCAGTTATCCCGGTATGCAAAGGGGGATATTCTCCTCCTTACCGATGCGGATACCATTCACAACCCAACCAGCATTTCCTGGGCGGTTACCAATATTACGAGCTTAAAGGCGGATATGGTTTCCGGCTATGTGGGGCAGATCTTTTGCAGTTTTGGAGAGATAGCGACCGTACCCCTGATGTTTTTCCTTACCGGTTTTGTTATTCCCCTCTTTATCAAC
>JAITLF010000349.1 GCA_031278025.1 Treponema sp. | reverse complement strand
GGCGGGACCCGTTGCAGGCTTGGTCCGGGAAGGGTTCACCCAATGGATACTCTTTCTTTTCGTAATTGTCCTGATGTGGTGGTCCGACGGCGCCCCCCCCCCCCCCCCATCATCAGGCGGCAACGGGGAACCGGAAGCCCAGGACCCCCCGGGGCAGGATTGCCGGTCCCGGTTTACGGCGGTACCCAATTCCAGTTTTAGGATTTTATACCGGTTTATCGTTTTGGGTATCCGGGGATTTGGAAACGCCCTTTGTCAAAAGGCCTTTTCCGGAACAGAAGGCGTTGATCAATGGTACTAATGCAAGTATTCTTGCTTTTAGTCGTAACCGGCAGGATTGCCGTATGGCCGCGCGGTATGCGGGCCTATCGCTATGGATGACCGGGCGGATTCGGTATTGCACGTTCCGCCCGTCATTGCGGATCCGCCCGGAGAGGCGGGTTTGCGTAAGGAGTCGCTATGATCCAAAAAGATCACGGCGCCACACGATATGCCGGGGGAAACTCCGGGATTGTATGGCGGAAATCACATCTGAGGGAAACGAAGTTTGGCGCTTTGTTTCCCGCGTCCTGCGTCCTGCTGATTATGCTGATGGGGAACTTCCCGGTCTTTGCACGGGGAAAGACGGACGCAGGAGCGCCGGCGGCGGAAAGCGCCGGCGCCGGGGAAATGCGGGATGCGGAAACGCCGGGGACGCCCCGGGCCGCAGGTATCCTCCGGATTTCCCCGGACGAAGCGGTCGAACGGGCCGTCAAAAACAACCTAAGCCTGGAATCAAACAGGGTTTCCGTTGAGACCAAAAAGCGGGCTTCCGATACGGCGTGGAATGTGTTCATCCCCAGCGTAACCGTAGCGGGAAGTCTGATTCGGGATAACACGGTAACTTCCGGCACCACCTTGTACCCGGTTCCCCTTTCCCTGCCGGGAGTACCCCAGGGAACGTTTTATGGGGTTATGCCTTATTCCTACGATCTCCCCCGGTGGCATGTGGCCGGTTCCATTCAGACATCCCTAGACGTCAACTTCGCCATGTTTGAGGCCGTGCGGCGGCTGAAGCTGGATTACGAGGGCGGGCTTTTGAGCTATGAAAAGGCCCGGTTCCAGCTTGAACGGGATGTGCGCAAATCCTACTACCAGATGCTCCTCCTCCAGGAAAACATCGCCCTGTTGCGGGAGAGTTACGAGGCCGCGGAACGGCGGGTTGACATGGCCAGGGCGAATTACCTGGCCGGGCTGGTTCCGGAACTAAGCCTTTTGCAGGCCCAGGTTTCCATGGAAAACATGAAGCCCACCATCGATCAGGCGGAAAACGGCCTCAAGCTGACTATGGCCCAGTTTGCCATGCATCTGGGGCTGGACTACGATACCCAATTTGAACTGATTCCCGTGGATGGGGGCGTTGATTTTGTCTCTCCGGATGCGGCGGATCTGATACGTCAGGCGTCGGTAAACAAGCCCGACATTCAGGAACTGCGGCAAAATATTCTGGTCCTGGAAAGCGCTAGGGAGGCCACGAAACAGCGGACCTATACCCCGACCCTGCGTTTGGGCTGGAACCTGAATTCGACTTTTACCCGTGACCCCTGGAAGGATTCCTGGTTCGGGGATGACCTTTGGACTCAGTCCGGTTCTCTTACCATTGCCCTGGCCTTTCAACTGCATAGCCTGCTCCCCTGGAGCACAGATGTTCAGGGTATCAAGAACATGGATGACAATATCCGCAGCCTTAATATAGGGCTTGCCCAGGCGGTCCGGGGAACGGAGCTTGAAATTTACAACACCCTGCTTTCCCTGGAAAAAATCAGAGCCACCGCAACGGCCCAGGAATACACGGTGGATTTGGCGGAACGTTCCTATAGATTGACGGAAGAAGCCTACCGGGCCGGTTTAACCGAATTGCTGGAGATGCAGAACGCGGAACTGGAACTACAGAAGGCCCGGCTTGGGGTTTTGGAACAAGATTTCAACTATATACAGGGTCTTATCGACCTTGAATACTCCATAGGCGTCCCCTTTGGGACCCTGAGTTCGCGTACCCATTCAGGAGAAAAACAATGAAGATTACTGCGCATAAGCCCGCAAAACCGGGCATGGGTTTCGTATATATGGCTGTCGCCGCCGTCTTGTTTTTTTCAGGCTGCGGTCAGATCAGCGCCATCAGGGAACGGATTACCGGCAACAAAAACCCCGCCGGTCCGGGGGGAGTTCCGGCGGTTCAGGAACGGCCGGTTTTTGCGGTGAACACCACTACCGCATCTCAGGGACAGATTCGGGACTACCTTGCCCTTTCTGGGGACATTGTCGCGGGGTCTACGGTTGACGCCTATTCCGATGTGGCGGGGAAGATCACCCGTGTATTCGTGTCCATCGGGAACCGGATCGGGCGGGGGGACCCCATCGCGGAGGTTGATCCTTCCCGTCCGGGGATGAACTATGTACCCGGCATCGCCAGGGCGCCGGTTTCGGGAACCATCGTGGCTCTTCCCGCCCAGGTGGGGATGACCGTAGCCCAGACCGTGCCTCTGGCCCGGATCGCATCAGGGAACACCGCTTCCGGTAACGCCCTGGAAATCCGGCTCTATGTGGCCGAGCGGTTCATCTCCAAGATGGCCCTGCGGCTTCCCTGCGAAATCACCCTGGACGCCTACCCCGGCGAGGTCTTCCAGGGGCGAATCATTGAGCTTTCCCCGGTGGTGGATCCCTCCTCCCGGACCATGGAGGTTAAGATTGGCGTAACCAACACGGCCAACCGGCTTAAAGCCGGCATGTTCGCCAAGGTGCGGATCATCACCGAAACGAAAAACAACATCGTCAAGATTCCCGCCGCCGCCCTGTTACAGCGGTTTGGGGAAAACTATGTCTTTACGGTGGGAACGGACCCGGAGGACCCGGCCTTCCAAATAGCCCGAAAACAGATAGTGGTTCCGGGAATTTCCATAGACGGGACCCTAGAGATACAACAGGGGCTTGCGCCGGGGGACGAGGTGATTGTCCGGGGCCAGACCCTGCTGGAGGACGGAGTGCGGGTTAACGTGATTGACCGGACCGCGCCCATAGCCGCTGTCAGCGGTAAGTAAAAAGGAGTTTGTCATGAGTTTTGCCAAAGGGGTCGTTTCGCGGCCTACGACGGTTTTTATTGTGTTTGCCCTCCTCATCATGCTGGGGATCTTCGCCTTTGTGAACCTTCCCCTGGATCTTTTCCCGGAGATCAACCCTCCGTACCTGGTGGTCTATACCAGTTACACCGGGGCGGGACCCGAAGAGGTTGA
>JAITLF010000329.1 GCA_031278025.1 Treponema sp. | reverse complement strand
AATGCCGCGAGAGCGGCTTCCCTGCCCCCTTTGTTAAAGCACTAGAGAACAAGAAAAGTTCTGAAATCACGCTACGCCTGAATAGTTACGAAAGCGCAAGGGATAGAAGCGGTATCCTTTTTTGCCGGGCCAAGGTTTGACGGCAAAAAAGATACAAGCGGATAGCCCGGTCCGGCCGCGCGGGTGGGTCCGTGCGGCCGGATGCGCCCATAGTCTTAATTATAGGATCAGCAGGGCGCAGGATGCAACGGTCATAATATAAACCAGAATACGGTAGTATTTTTCGGAAATGAGCTTTACCAGCAAAACGCCGAGAAAGAGGCCAAACAGGATAAACGGGATCATTGAAACGTCGAAGAAGAGGCCCTTGATAGGTATATTATGCCAGACAAGCGCCTGTAACGGGATTTTCAAATAGTTGAGTATTATGAAAAACCACGCGGCTGTTCCGACAAAGTTCTCTTTGGGGAGGCGCATCGAAAGGAGAAATACCGACATGACGGGGCCCGCGGCGTTTCCAATCATCGTGGAGAAACCGCCGATAATGCCGAAGATTGCCGAAAACCACCAGTTGTCGGGCAGGGGCGCGTCTTTTCCGCGCAGGTCGTTCCAGAACATAACGGCCAGCCCCAAAAGTATGCAGATGCCGATGAGTGTTTTGAACGCCTTTGCCGGGATGAGGCTGTCTACCAGAAGGGCAAGGCCGAACCCGGCGAGCGCCCAGGGGAGAAGCCTGACGATGTACTTCCACCGGGCCGCCCGCCGGTAGTACACTACGGCGAGCAGATCGGCGAAGCACAGCATGGGCAGCACGATGCCGGTCGATTCTTTCGCGCCGAAGACAAGGGCGAGAATCGGTATCATGACGGTCGTCGCGCCGTTTACCCCGGTTTTCGAGACGCCGACGCAGACGGCGCTGAAGATGACCGCGGCCCATTGCCATGCCGAAAAACTGTACGGGAAAAAGATGCTCATAAATGTTCCTTGGTAAATTGCGCCGTGCGATGTACCGGCCGGAAAACCGCGGATCCCCGCCGCAGCTATACCGTCCCATTTTTCGCGTTTTTGGTCAAGCGCCGCCGGCCCGTCGCAAGTATGGCCCCGAAGCGCATCGGCCAGGGTTCCCTCCCCGGGCTTAAGGATGATTCATTTTACGCGGACATTCTACTGTGTTCGCAGGGCTTGGGCAATCGGAGAAAACAAGGTTATTCTGCGCCGTCCGTGTCTGCCCGTGCTGGTCTGTGGTTAAATTTCTTGATATTTGCGGGTCAAGTTTAGCTCTTCGGGGCGGGGTAGTTCATTCAAATGAACAAGGTATGCGGCCCGGCTTTGACGGCGTTTAAATTTCAGCGGGGAAGAGGCTGCCGTCCCGCCAGGGCATGCACAAAGCAGCCGGTGAGAAAAGCCATCTGTTCGAATTCCAGAATGTCCGCCGTCCGCTTGCCGTAGTAAATTTTGAATTCGCAGGGGTACTCTTCGTCAGCTTCGTAATAGACAAGCCGCAGGGGTATTGCGGGGAGAATGCGGTAACGCCAGAAATGCTCCCCGTTGCGGGGGCTGCCCTCGTACAGCATCCCAAACTTTTCCGCCCTGGCGGCGAGGCCGGGGTAGTCGTCTTTGTACGTTTCCACAAGGGGCCTTGTCATCCAGCCGGAACCGACGCCGCCGGACGAAAAATTTGGGCCGGCAAAATAGTGGAGCAGGGCAAATTCCTCCTCCGCGTTTTCCGCCGGCATACGGCCCCCTGAAGCGGCGTAATAGACGAGTACGCTCAGGGTGCCTGCCCGGGCCGGTTTCCCATCGGTGGGAAAGATCCCTTCGCGGGTAATTTCGTAGGGCCTGCCCAGAAATTCTATCCCCAGCCGGTCCGGCCCAAGCGGGGTAAAGCCAAGGCGCCGGATTGCGCCGGCAAAGTCGGCGTCCCGCAGGAGGGGGCGGACCAGTTCGTAGGTTTTTTCATAACCGCTCATCTATACACTCCGCAAGATCATCCGCCGTATGGCAAACACCTTTCCTGTTTCCATTCCCCGGCAGTATTACAGTTGTTCTTACCGTATCAAATTTATCAATTAATTGTCAACATATTTCCCAGAGATTACATGGCTGTATCACATAATTCGCACTTGTAAGAAAGTGTTTTTAGAGCTATATTTGGTTGTAGGAGTTGTTATGGGGCAATATGATAGCTGGGAATATCTGACAAATTTTATAAAAAAGAACCGCGATACTTTTGAAGAGGAATTAACGAAAGCGCCGTATTTTGTCAAGGCAACAAAACATCCGGATCGTCCCAATCTGGTAATGTTCAAATATCAGCAGTTTGAGTCGGATTTTTCAAATCCTGTCGTCCGCTGCTGCAGAGGTTCTGTCTATGACATTCGTGAGGACAGCGTAAAACCCTACCTTATGCCGTTCTTCAAGTTTGCCAATTATGGAGAAAAAGGAGAAGATCCCATAGATTGGAATCATACTTTGTATGTCAGAGATAAACTTGACGGGTCATTATTGAAGTTGCTCAAAGAATCTGACGGTAATGACCTTTGGACAACCAACGGAAGTTTCAAGCTCGATGTCGAAATACCGGAACAGTATACCGCGCAAACTGAAGAACAGATTCCGCCGCCCTATACCTTTGCCTCTCTGCGGGATTATGCTTTGCGGGGACATGAGGAAGAAGTAAAGAATCTTCCTGCCGGTTGGACGTTTATGTTTGAACTTACTTCTCCCTATAATAGGATTATCGTTCCTTACGGGGAAACAAAACTTACCCTTCTGGGCTGCCGGGATGAACACGGGCTTGAACATACTCCCGAATGGGCACGGGAAACGTTTAAGCTTGGCTTTGAAACCCCCGCAATATATCCTCTTAAAACCATAGATGAAGTGATTGCGTATTGTGAGTCGATTGATTCCAATAACAGGGAAGGCGTCGTTGTTCAGGATGGAAATTTCAACCGGGTTAAAATCAAGTCCGCCCATTACCGGGACCTTGCCTTCCTGAAAGGAGAAGGACATTTTTCTGACGCGGGCATTTTTCTTGCCCTTAAACACGAAACCATAGATGACGCGCTTGCCGCGTGGCCGGAAATTCGTCCAAGAACAGAAGAAATAAAGGCCGAATGGACCAGCTTTAAACGGGAACTCGCGGAACTCTGTGAAAAAGCCCGGGCCTACTATGAAACATGCCCGCAGGATCACGTGTCTGACGCAAAACAGGCAAAGAAACAATACGCGCTGTTTGTGCTTGAAAACTATAAACCTTTTTCCTCTTTCCTCTTTGAGGCAATCAAGGAAAATGGATCAATTGACAGCCTGTACAACAAGATAGAATACGGGGAATTGAAAAGCTACTGGATTCCTGCCCTGGAAGGCGTCATTAAATAGGGAGAGGCGCGTGGCTTCAAAACACTACTCTTATATTTATACCGATGGAGGACTCGAAAAGTGGGCTTTTGTTGTGGTGAAAGACAATGCCATTATCCATGAGGAATCAGGGAAGTTTGGTATTTCCGCATCAACCAATAACGAAGATACAGAATCCGAAGGCATCTTTAGAGCCTTACAGTATGCCAAACTGTATCCCGGAAATTATATTCTTGTTACTGACTCGCAGGCAATAATTGACAAGCTTAACGGAAACGTGGCCAATGCCACAAAAAATCCTAATATCCAGGGAATTAAAAATATACTTAAAGAATTTAAAGAATCCCCGCTGCCTGTCAGCTTTGCGATTAAGTGGGAGAGGAGAATTTCCAATGACTTTATGAAAAGGGCTGACGCGCTTTGTAAAGGATGACCCATATCGTGAGGCGGCCATCGTCCCCTTATCACGATCCGTCCATTATGGTAAACTGTTTTCTATGGCGATCAATCCGATCTTTCAGAGGCTTGCCCTTCTTGCCGGACAGGAGGCGATGGACGCGCTGGGCGATGCGAGGGTTATTGTTTTTGGCATTGGGGGTGTGGGGAGCTGGTGCGCGGAGGCCCTGGTGCGATCCGGTATCGGGCATATCACTATCGTTGATTCGGACACGGTTTGTGTTACCAATATTAACCGCCAGGTGCAGGCTACGACTGCCACGGTGGGAGAATTTAAAACCGAGGCGCTTAAAAAAAGGCTTTTGGAGATCAACCCCCGCTGCGAGGTGATCCCTTACGGCAGGGTTTTCTGCCGGGAGGACGCCGCGGACTTCGGCATTGAAAAGGCGGACTATGTGATCGACGCCATTGACAGCCTGGCCTGTAAGCTCGACCTTATCGAGTATTGCGATCGGGCGCGGGTCCCCCTTTTTTCCTCTATGGGAATGGCGCAGAAGCTCGACCCTGCCCGGCTCAGGACGGCCGACATCTGGGACACCGAGGGCTGCCCGCTGGCCCGGCTTGTCAGGGCGGGGCTTCGAAAGCGGGGGTTTAGCGGCCGTTTTACCGTGGTGTACAGCAGCGAGCGGCTTCCCCTGAGCGCCGGCGTGGAGGCGTCCTGCGGGTCGGCGCGCTGTCTGTGCCCCTCAAGGGCCGCCCTCAATCCGGGCGCGGCAGGCGCGCCGGGCGGCGGCGACGGGGAAACATGTCCGCCGGTTGAATGGTGCAGTTCCAAGAAGGTGATTAACGGCAGCGCCGTTACGGTTACCGCCACGGCCGGCATGATTCTGGCAAGCCTCGTTCTGCGGGATATTTACGGCCGCTGCCGCGAGAATGCGGATAACGGCGCTAAAGACAGCGGCGGTAAAGGCAGCAGTGGTAAGGGTAGCGGCGATACGGTTAATACAAATACCGTTTCTTCTTCCGGTGTTTCTTCCGCCGCGGCGCTGCCCCGGGGAAAGGCGGGAGGCGTTTCCGTTCATGGCTGACCGTTTTCTCCGCAGGGCTTCGCCGTCCGAAACGGTGCGGAAACTCGCCGCGAAGGTGATTCTGGAACGGGAACTTATTGCCGGAGGGGACCGCATCCTTATCGCCGCGTCGGGCGGCAAGGATTCTACGGTGATGGCCTGGGCGCTTTCGTCACTGCGTCCGGCGCTGAAGCGGGACTATGCGCTGGAGGCCGTTCACATTTCAAGCGATTTCTGTTCGTGCTGTAAAAAGGCGGCGCTCCGTTCGCGTCTTGGGGAATGGGGCATTCCCCTTACGGATCTTTTTGTGCCGGTTATAGGCAGGCTCAAGCCGGGAAAGAAGATGAACTGTTACTGGTGTTCCACACAGAGGCGGACGGAACTGTTGAAGTACGCCATGGAACACGGCTTCACCAAGATAGCCCTGGGCCATCATCTGGATGACATTATTGAAACTTTTTTTATGAACATGACGGCCAGGGGGGAGATGTCGACAATGCCCGTACTCCTCAAGTACCGGAAGTACCCCGTAAGCCTGATCCGGCCGCTGGCCTTTGTGGAAGAACAGCAGGTAATTGCCTGCGCGGCGGAAATGGACATTACCAGGGCGGTTTGCACCTGCCCCTACGGCATTCACTCAAAACGCCGGGATATGCGCAAACGTATCGCCCTGCTTACCGGGAATTCGGGGGCGGTGAAACGGCGCATACTTAAAGCGATGGATACAATGCTATGCGACTTATCGATATAGGCGTCAATCTGACGCACCGTTCATTTGACCGCGACCGGGAGGCGGTAATCGCCCGCGCGGAAGAGGCGGGGGTTTCACCGCTTGTCATCACCGGCGCCAGCGTTGCGGCAAGCCGGGAGGCGGCGGATTACGCCGGCTCTTTCGCCGCCCTGCCCGGCGGGACGCGCAGTATCTACGCGACGGCGGGCGTGCATCCCCATGACGCGAAGACCTGCGGCGCGGGAACGATTGCGGCGCTGCGGGAATTGGCCGGGCGGGAGACGGTAATCGCCGTGGGGGAATGCGGGCTGGACTATGACCGGGATTTTTCTCCCCGCCCGACCCAGCGGCACTGGTTCGAAAAGCAGGTTGAACTTGCCGCGGAACTTGGTATGCCGCTCTTTCTCCACGAACGCGGCGCCTTTGACGACTTTAGCGCCCTGTTGAAACAGCACGCCGGAAGCGTCAAAAATTTTGTGGTTCACTGCTTTACCGGAAGCCGGCGCGAACTGGAAAGTTACCTCTCCCTGGGGGCCTATATCGGTATTACCGGTTGGTTCTGCGATGAAAGGCGGGGGGCCCATCTGCGGGATCTGGTGGGGGAGATCCCCGCCGGCCGGCTTCTGGTGGAGACCGACGCGCCGTTTCTCGTGCCCAGGGACCTGCCGCGCGGATCGGGCGCGGAAGCCGGCCGGGGCAGCCGCAACGAACCCCGGAACCTGCCCCATATTGTGCGGGCAATTGCCGCTAAAACGGGAAAAGATCCGGAGCAGCTTGCGGCGGAAACGTTCGCCGCCGCCCGGCAATTCTTCGGGCCAAAGTTTCTGCCCCCGCCGGCCTGACCACTTCATGAACCGCGGCGAAACCGCGGTTCATGAAGTGGTCAGGCCGGTACAAACTTATTGAGGCTTACAGGAAAACCCTTACCGGGACCGCGCCCTTGCCCGCCGTCTCAAGCGCCCTGCGTAGCGATTCCGCGCGCGCTTCCAGATACGCGGCGGGCAACTCTTCCGCCAGAGGGTCTTCCGGCGCCGGCCGCGCCTTGCCGTAAAGCTGGAAGGAACGGACGCGGCCCGGCGCGGCAAGTTCCACCGCGAGTCTTTCCCAGGCCGCCGCCTCTTCCGGGGGAGGGGGTTTGCCGTTCACCGCGCAGAGCATGGTCTGGATGTCCGCCGGCACCTCGGCCACAAAAAGCCGTATGCGGCCGGTAAGCCTGTCGTAGTCGACGGCGGACCGGTTCATCAGCGCGTACCAGTCCCGGGTGCCCGCGTCAAACTTAAGCCAGATATTAAGCGCCATGGCCCCTGTGGCGCAATCCCGAAGAAAGCCGTAGAGTTTGTCGTTGAGGAGTCCCGTGCCGCTGGTGATAAGTACCAGCGCCGCTTCCGGGGCGTGTCCGTCACGCACACGGGCGGCGGCTTCCAGCGCGCCGGTAAAATGCGGTGACAGGGAAGGCTCGCCGTTGCCGGAAAACGAGATGTCCATAACAGGTATCTTTTCCGCGCGCGCGCCGGCAAGGTTTTTTTTCAGCGCCCTTTCCATCGATTCAACGGAAAAGGCGGTATCCCGGGAAAAGGGAAACACCTCGCAGTAGGGGCAGTCGAAGGAACAGGACTTCCGGTCCGGGAAAAGATTTATCCCTACGGAAAGTCCCCCGGACCTGCGCGAATAAACCGGGTAGACCAGCGCGCCGTCTTCCCGTTCGCGGTGGTTTTCCACCGGCCCGGCGCGGAAATTTTCCGCCTTTCCTGTCATTCTTCTATTCCCGCAATTTGCCGGGCGGCGCTTAAAAATTCGTCCATCTCCGCGTCCGTGCCTATGCTTACCCGTAAAAAATCCGCGATACGGTCCCGGTCCCAGCGCCGTACCAGTATGCCCCGCTCCCGAAGCGCGGTGAAAAGCGCCGCCCCGGTTTTCGCGGGGTGCCGGATAAAGACGAAGTTGGCCGCCGAGGGCAGCGTCTCAAAACCCGTCTCCCGTAGCGCCGGGATGATACGTTCCCTGGTAGCGATCACCTTCCGTATAGTTTCGGCGTAACCGGCGGTGCCGGCCATCGCGGCGGCGATCCCCGCCTGGGCAAGCCGGTCAACAGGGTAGGAGTTAAAGGAATCCCGTACCCGGCAGAGCCCCTCGATAAGCGCCTCGTTTCCAATGGCGAATCCCGCCCGGAGTCCGGCAAGGGACGCCATCTTGGAGAGGGTATGCACGGTAAGCAGATTCGGGTAACGGTCTATATACGGTGCCGCGGATTCCGCGCCCAAAAATCCCCTGCCCGGAAGAGGACCGGATCCGGCAAACGCGCCGTAAGCCTCGTCCACAATTACCACCCGGTTGTTCCGCCCCTGGCACTCAACGATGGGCAGTATTTCTTCCGCCCTCAGCGCAATCCCCGTGGGCGCGTTGGGATTGGGAAAAACCACCCCTCCGGAATTAACACAATAACTACTAACAGTGATGGTAAAGTCTTTTGTAAGCGGAACGGTTTTAAAGGGAATGTCCCAAAGGCCCGCGTACACGGGGTAGAAACTGTACGTAATATCAGGAAAGAGCAGCGGCGGCACGGCGGCATCGTCTTCGTCCGGGGCGGCGCCGGCCCCGAAAAAGGCGGCGAACGCGAAGGCCAGCACCTCGTCCGATCCGTTTCCCACAAAAACCTGTTCGGGCCGGACCCCGTACCGTTCGGCAATCGCCAGTCTGGGACGCAGGCAGGAAGGATCCGGGTAAAAACGGAGCCCGTCCCCGGCCTCCTCCCGAATTGCCCCGACAACCTCGGGCGGCGGCGGGTAGGGATTCTCGTTTGTGTTGAGTTTGATGAATTTCCTGTTACGCGGCTGTTCACCCGGTATATAGGGATCGAGTCTCCTTACCCTGTCGTTCCAGTAGACGCTCATTTTTTGTGCCTTCCGTCAAGTTCGTCCAGCACTTCCTGTACCGTCACACCGGCGCGGGTGATCAGGGCGGTAGTAAAATAGAGCAGATCCGCCGCTTCCCAGATAATTTCCCCGCGATCCCCGGCGGCGCACAGTTCCTCCGCCTCCTCCAAAACCTTTTCCCGCACAAGCTCGTCGTCCAGCGTCGCGGTGTAGGAACCGGGCCTGGGGTTTTTGAACCGCTCATCAATAACAGACTGCAAAAATTCCAGAGTATAGCGCCGGTTCTGCCCAAAACAGGACCATGCCCCGGTGTGGCATACCGGGCCCGCCGGTTCCACCACCGCGAGAATCGCGTCCCGATCGCAGTCGGCGCGGAGCCGTTTAAGCCTTAATGTGTTACCGGAAGTCTCTCCCTTTATCCAGAGCCTGTTCCGGCTGCGGCTGTGGAAACAGAGACACTGCCGCTTAAAAGTTTCGGCAAGCGCTTCCCTGTCGGCAAAACCCGTCATCAGCACCTGGCCGTCGGTGCTTTGTGCGATAACCGGGATAAGCGCGGCATTCTGAATTTTAGCCGAGGCGTCCCGGACTTCGGCGGAACACCCGATTCCGGTAATTTTTTTCCAGTTAAGGGAACGGATAAAAGCGTCGGCAAGCGAGATCTTTCCGGTGTAAAGGGCCATGCCAAGCTGCACATCGCAGTCCAGATCGGCAATAGCCCCGATCTCTTCCATGGTGGAAACGCCGCCCGCCACGGTTACCGCGCAGGAAACACTTTCCCTTAAACGCTTTACAATTTCAAGATCAATCCCGCCCATGGTCCCTTCCCGGTCGACGCAGGTAAAGAGTAGTTCCGCGGCATAAGGCTCGACCGCCTTTGCCGCCTCAATCAACTCCAGGCCGGTGGCCGTCTTCCAGCCGTCCACGACAATCCCGTAGGAGCCGTCCGCGCCGCGCCGCGCGTCAACGGCAACAATCATCCGTTCGCGGCCAATCTTCTTCGCCATCGCGTCCAGAAACGCCGCGTTTACGGCAAATTCCTCCCCGGCAGCTCCCGCGCCTTTTTTCGCCGGATCACGAAACGCGCCCGACCCGGTGATGATCTTCACCGCGCCCAGGCTGATCAGTTCCCGCGCCTGTTCCGGCGTCCTGATACCCCCGCCGACCCGGCACTCAACCTTACGCAGAAGCGGCTTTAACATTTCAAGGTTAGTACCTTTTCCCATAGCGGCGTCCAGATCGATAAGCGCCACTTCCCCATATTTATCAAATTCCGCCGCCAGTTCCGCCGGATCATCACGCTCAAGTACCAGTTCCGCGCCCTGCCTAAGCTGGACAACTTTACCGTTCCGCACATCAATTGACGCTATTACCATAAACGTTCCTCTACAGAATATGGCTTACATTATACTTTATATAAAAAACGGTGTGTCAAGAGGGTAACGTCCCGTTTCAGTAATTTTACATTTACCACAAAGAAGAATTTAACCACGTCAGACCTATGGTCCGCCCGCATGAACAGAATTATACTGCCTTAGGTTTGAAAATATGCTATTTTATATTGGGCGCATCCGGCCTGCGGCCGGACCGGGCTTTACGTGGAACCGGAGGTTCCCTGTATCTTTTGCCCGACAGCCCAAAACGGGCAAAAGGATACCGCTTCAATCCCTTGC
>JAITLF010000282.1 GCA_031278025.1 Treponema sp. | reverse complement strand
AATAAAAAACCGCTTCATATTCATATGATTTCCTCGAATTATTTTACGCTATCGGAGTGCGTTTGGCTATTCCCCTTAGCGCCCGTTGCCAGGGCGGGCGCATTTTTAAGAAATCCGGGAGCCTTTCTGATCGAAACGGGAGCCTGTATTGGCCGCCGGGGCGGCGGATGGGAGGTCCGGGGCGGCGCCCCGGGCGCTAAAGCGGTTCTCCCCGAAGGCCCAGGTTCAGTTCCGGGAATATGGGGGTTGATTCCACGGCGGCTTTGTTTTCAGCTTTGATGGCGTCAAATAGTTCCCGGCGGAAAACCTTGACGTTTTTAGGGGCCGTTACTCCCAACCGCACCTGATCGCCGCGGATTTCTATGATGGATACGGAAATATCGTCCCCAATCATGATTTTTTCATTAACTTTTCTCGATAGTATCAGCATCAGTGATTCCTCACCGCAGCCAGTTCGTCCATGATGTTATGCCTGGTCTTCCAGCGGGGATCCGTAAGGACGGCTTGCTTTCCCTGGCGCGTTTCCCGGTTGATAACCAGCGGCCCCTGAAGGTTGGCGGTCATGGGGCCCCCCTCGGCGGGGATGGTTACAATAGAAAAGATCAGCGCTTTTTGAGGGTCGGAAATGCCGATTTCCGCCATCTCCTCGTCGCCAATATCCAGTTCATAGTCCGGCCTGAAAAGAAAGGGATTGACAAGAATAAAAGCAACCCGCTCCACATCCATGGATTGCAGCCAGTAAAAGGGCTGGCGATCGGCATCCAAAAGAACATAGTCCTTAAACGATTCAAACCCAAAGAGCCCGCAGGCAATCGTGATCTTCTGCTGCTCATCTACCTCTATAACGCCGTAGGCTTTTGTTGTAACCTTCACGCTTCCTACCCTTCCCTTCTCTTCGCTCTTTTCATCGCTTCCCTACCGCAAAAAATCAAGTAAGGTCGGGGGCAGTATCTTGGCGGCGGTTTGCAACGCCGCCTTATGGGCGAACTGCATCATACTGAGTTCCGTCGCCGCCGAGGCCACATCCAACCCGGCTTCCCGGCTTAACGCGGCGGTTACGTTGGGAATCTCCTGGTTTAGCCGCCCCCAGGTCTGCTCCACCCGTTCCTGCCGGCTGCCGTTGACGCTAAGATGGCTCTGGATGTTGGTCAAGGCTAAATCCATGCCCCCTATGCCCTGGCTGCCCACGAATTCGCTGTCCCCCCGGAACAGGGCATCCCGCAGGCGGATGACCATATCAAAGACCGAACCGCCGGAAACCCGCGCATCGGGATTCCACTTCGGCGCGCCCGGATCGCTGCCTGCCGCAATGATCCCCAGGTCCTGCAAAACGTTAGACCCCTGGCGGTCCTCAAGGCGTATAAGGTGGGCGTTGGTCCCTTCCAGGGCAAGCCCCTTTGTTTCCGGGTCTATGTAGGCCTTAACCGGCGCGGGTGAATCATTTATCTTCGCCGCTATGGCCTGAACCGTATCTCCGACCGTAACGGGGATCTCGTAGCCGTCCACATAGATGGCGCTGTCTTCAGGCGTCCGGTAATCGGTGGCGTCCGTGGTAGAATATATCTGCATCTTTTCCGCCCAAAAAGCATCCCCACCCCCAAGGTCCAAGTTGGCATAGGTCTGGTCGGTTATTTCCGCCTTCCGCTCCGAGCCGGCGCCCCGGTATTCCACCCGGACCACCATGCTTTCCCCGCCGCCCGGCACCGTTCCTTCCACAACGCGAAAAGGCTCGGTAAGGGCCTTGTCTCCGGCAAAAAGCTGTTTGCCGTCGGAACCGGCCGCGTTGGAAAGGGAAACCAGCTCCTTGAGGAGCTCGTTGATCTCCACCGCCATGTACTTGAGGTCTTCCGCCGCATACGTGCCGGTCGCGCCCTGGACCGAAAGGTCCCGTACCCGTTGGAGTATATCGCTGCTCTCCCGCAGGTAAAAATCCACTTCGTTGTAGTGGTCTTTGGCGTAGAGGGTATTCTTCTCGAACCGTTCAAGCCGGGCCAGGTAGGATTCGTACCGCACCGCGTGGGAGGCGGCCAGGGGATCATCCCGCAATTCGCGAATCCGCGTTTGCCCCGCGATCTTGGACTGAATGTTGGCAAGCCCCTCCTCCTGCCTCCGCAGGTAGTACTGTATATCGTTATTCGGCATATCCGTGGAAACACGTCTCATGATTTATTACACCCCCATTCTATTGATAATCGTATCAAGCATGGAATTCACCGTTGTGATGAACCGGGCCGCCGCCGCGTACCCATGCTGGTACTTGATCATATTTGATAGTTCCTCGTCAACATTGACGCCGGAAATGGACTCCCGCAGGTCTTTGAGCTGCTTCATGATGAGGTTATGGGTTTCCAGGGAATCCCGGCTTTGAGCGCCAAGCATACCAACCCGTCCTACCGCGTCGGCAAAGTAGTCGTCAAAGGTCCCAAGACTGCCTACCATGACCTCCGTGTTCCGGATGGCGGCTATGGCCATCGCGGCGTCGCCATTCCCAGGATTAGCGGCCCTGCCGTTCGCCCCAAAACCGGAAGCCACCGAACCGGGGTCCCGGATCAGGGCAGGGTTCACCTCTATCCAGCCTGAAGGATGAGAAATGGGCGCCAGCGCCCGGTCCGCGGCGCCGCCGGCTAAGACCGCTACCGCATCCGGACCTCCCCAATCATACGCCCCTTCAGGACCCGGAGCGTTAAGAACCCCGGCGTAGCCCGCCAGGAAACGGCCTGAATCCTCAATGTGGCGGATCACAAAGTCCGGGTTGCCGCCGGGGAGTATGGCCCCTTCCGCCTGGGTCCCTTTAAGGGAAAGCCGACCCTCCCGGTTGAGCCGGGCCGTTACTTCGGCGCCGGAATGGTTAATCCGGTTCACAATATCGCCTACCGTGTCGGTGGGATAATAGGGAACCTCCACATTGCCCCCGGCGGCGGAAAGGGTAATTACCCCCTCCAGCCCTACCTGCTCCCGTTCCTCCAGGGCATTGGTCCCATTGATCCTGAATATATAGCTTGAATCATAGGCCCCATCCCCGTCCCTGTCATAGTTGCCGTCCACGTTGGTAACAAAGGGATGCTCGGTAAAGAAATCAAGCCCGGTGTTCCCGTTGATCCCGTAAGCCGAACGGTGAACTTCATTTACCAGGTCGATGAAATTCATCGTCATGGAATCCAGGTTCTGAATCTCTTCCTGGATGGTGTGATCCCTCAGTTCCACCAGGGCGGCCAGGCTTCCATCCCGAAAACGGGCCTCGTCCCCGGTATCCCGCCAGGTGATGCGGGAATAGCCCTGGGTTTCCGTGCCTTGAACCAGATCGAACTGCCGGCCTATGCCGCCCTGGACCAGAATGAACCCCGCCGTATGGACCATGAATTCATCCGGGTCCCGGTTATCCACCGTAAGGTCGATAATCGACGCAAGGCGATCAACCAAAAGGTCCCGGCGATCCAGGAGGTCGTTGGGGTTATCCCCCTGGGCCTTGATGCGCTGTATGTCCCCGTTAAGGCCCGCGATTTCCCTGGAAAGGCCGTTGACCTTACTTACCGTAAGCCTGATGTCCTCCTCGGCCATGTCCTGAAGGCTCTTGAGACTCTTATACCGCTCGTGTATGCCGTCTATCAGGGTCTTGCCTCGTTCAAGCACCGCAGTCCGGGGAGGGGTATCGGCGGGGTATATCGAAAGTTCCTGCCATGCGTCCCAGAAGGCGTCCATCTTTCCCCGTATGGAATTCCCCCCCACTTCCAGGTAGGCCTGTTCCATCATGCGTACATAGGGGTCCCTGGCGGTCCAGTACCCCTCCCCGCCGGACTGGGCCACGATGCGCCGGTCCAGCAGCTGGTCCCGCACGCGGGCGATGCGTTCTATGATAGTCCCCTGGCCTATCTGTCCGGGGGTTTCCTCCCGGTTAAGACCCGGCAGATAGAGCGGATCAGAGGCCGCTATTTCAACCCGCTGCCGGGAGTAACCTTCGGTGGACGCGTTGGAAAGATTATGCCCGGTGGTATTAAGCGCCTGCTGGTGGGCGGAGATCCCCCGTTTTCCTATCTCAATCCCCTGAAATGTCGATGCCATGGTTCCTCCTGGTTATACCTTAAAAATGATGGTCCACCACCATACTCCGCATGTCCGCGTAAACCTGCGCGCCGCTGCGGGAATAGATCGTACCTTTCCGATCCGGAAAAGCCGCTTCCAGCAATCCGGCAACCACGAGGCTTGCTTCGTTGAGGTACTTCATAAGGGCGCCGCTTTCCAGCCTGACTTTTCGGGCTTCCGTTTTAAGGCTCCGGTATACTCCGGTGATGGCCTGCCGTTCATCCGGGGGGAACCGGGATGCCAGGGCGTAAAAACCACGGGCGTCTTCCCCGTGTTTCCCCAACAGGGAGGTGAATATCCTGATACGCTCCTGATCCAGGGCCTCAAATTGCGCCCCGATTTGTCCCAAGGCCGCCAGGTGGGTCTCGACGTCCACCCACTGCCGGTTGAGGACCGCCTTACGGATCACGCTTTGCATGCCGGCGATTTCCGTTACCAGTTCCCGCTCCCGCTCTAAAACCGCGGTACACCGGTTGTATTCGCAGGTTTTATCCTGATCTGCCGCTGTGTTTTCTTCGACCATACCTACTATACCTCTATTATCCTATCGGTATGTGGGAGGAAAAGGTTTATAGTAATTCCTGGACCCCCGCCGGGAGGCATGGGTCCGGGGGGTTCGAAACCCCCCGCCGGGGCGCGTCAACCCCGGCGATCGGGATGACGGAAACAATCAACGAGATGATCGTTCACCAGTCCTGCGGCCTGGAGAACGGCGTAAACAATGGTAGGTCCCACAAAGGAGAATCCCCGCTTTTTGAGTTCTTTGGAAATGTTTTCGGAAAGTTCCGTTGAAGCGGGGACTTCGGACATGGCCGTAAACCGGTTGATCAACGGTTCCCCGTCAACCCAATCCCAAAGCCACCGGGAAAAGGAAACCGGCCCTTCCATCATCGTAAGGTAGGCACGCGCGTTTCCGATGGCAGACTCAATTTTCCGCCGGTTCCTGATGATGCGGGGGTCCCCCAAAAGCCGGGCAATGTCCTTTGCCCCGTACCGGGCCATGCATTCCGGGTCCATGCCGTCAAAGGCCGCCCGGTACCCTTCACGGCGTTTCAGAATAGTAAGCCAGGACAACCCCGCCTGGGCCCCGTCAAGCACAAGGAACTCAAAAAGCTTCCGGTTGTCTTTCAGCGGGCGCCCCCATTCCTTATCATGGTAGGTGATATACAGGCCATCAGAAAGGCACCAGGGACAGCGCGTCTTTTCCATGCTTCATCATATGCGCTTTACACATTTCTCCGCAATAAGGTATATTTCTGAACGTATTCAGTCTTACCGTGGGTAAAAAAGAGGAGAACAGCGGTTGCGGATAGCCTTAGTCCATTATCACATGCGCCGGGGGGGTGTTGCTTCGGTGATCGCCCATCAGGCGGCGGCCCTTATGGAGGCGGGCGATGAGGTCCTGGTAATCTCCGGGGATCCCCCGGAGGCGCCCCTGGTTGTCCCCTCGGGGCGGCAGATTCCCGTGGCGGTGGTGGAGGGGTTGCGTTACGACCGGTTTCAAATGCCGGCGGCCCCTTCCGTTCCGCCGGCGGAGGCGGGAAAAACCCTGGCGGAGGATATAAACGCGGCCATAACCGGCGTTTGGGGAAGGGGGGCGGATATTATCCATGTTCACAATCCCCTGATCTGTAAAACAGCCGCCCTGCTTCCCGCCCTCAATATCCTGAACAAACGGGGCCTGCGCCTTCTGCTACAGAATCACGATCTTGCCGAAGACTTCCGGCCCGATGTCTACGTTGACGGGGAAGATTACCCGGCGAACTGCCACTACGCGGTGATCAACAGCCGGGACTATTCCTTTCTGCACCGGGCGGGACTTAAGCTTGAGGGGCTCCACCTTATCCCCAACGAGGTGGTTTCGGTAATGGCCGCCGGGGGCCTGGAACGGAACCGCTACCTCTACCCGGTCCGGGCGATACGCCGGAAAAACCTGGGCGAGGCCCTGCTTGCGTCCCTGTTCATCCCCAAAGGGAGGACCGTGGCCGTTACCCTGCCGCCGACCACGGATCAGGACGAGGCTGTTTACCAGAACTGGGTGAAACTCGCCGGGGAGCTGGAACTGCCGGTGGAATTCGAGGTAGGAACCCGTGAGCGATTCGCCGATGTGTTCGGCAGCGCGCTGGCGGTACTGAGTACGTCGGTCAAAGAGGGGTTCGGATTTTCCTTCCTGGAACCATGGACCGCAGACAGGGCGGTACTGGGCCGGCGTATTGAGTATGTGTGCAGAGATTTTGAGGACGCGGGGATCAGCTTCGCGGCGCCTTCGAAGAAAACCGGCGTTTTCTACAAATCCATCAATATTCCGATGGACTACATCGCGCTGCCGGTGCTGAAAAACAAGATGGAACGCGCCATGACCGCCATTTACGAGGCCTTTGGGCTGGAGCCGCCGGCTTATGCGATTCGGATGATGAACGATATGATTTTTACCGAGCAGACGATTGATTTTGGCCGTTTGGATGAGGAATTGCAGACCGGCATCATCCGCATCCTGGCTTCAAACGACGTGGTGTACCGGGAGATCGCGGCGCTTAACCCCTTCCTGATGGGCCTTGCGGACTGGCAAAGCGACGAAAATCTTATCGCGGAAAACAACCGCCGGATCCGCGAAGCCTATGGGAAAGAACGGATCGCGGCTATTCTCAGGCGGACTTACCAATCGGTCATGAATACCCCCATACTTCACAAACTCTCGAAGGTGCTGCTCCTTGAATTGTACCTGGACCCCCTGCGTCTTTCCCTGGTTGGGGTTAGCCATGTATGACAACCTTATCGCCCTGATTCGGAATTCCGCGTCTCCCATGACGCCCGTTCCCACGTCTCCCCTGCCGCCCGACTACGAGGCCCTGGTTTATCCGGGCCGCCGGTCCACGCCTATTCCCGGTATACGGGCGGTTATCTTTGACCTGTACGGCACCCTCTTCATCTCCGCAGCCGGGGACATAGGCGTCGACGGCATCTCTCTGCACGGCAATCTGGACAGCCTTGCCGCGCTGCTCGGAGAAGCCCACACCGGGGAGGAACTCCAAAAATACTTCCGCACCAGCGTATTGAAAATCCATGAGGAGCTTTTTGCCAAAACCCTGTATCCCGAAGTCCGGGTCGAAAAGATATGGGCGGACTTCCGCCGGATTAACGTCCGGGCCGGCGGGGGCTTTGCCATGAGCCCCGAAGAATTGGCCCTCCGCTACGAACTGGCGGTGAATCCCGTATCCCTCATGCCCGGTGCGGGGGAAACCATTAGGGCCTTGAAAGACTCAAACCTCGTCCTGGGTCTTATCTCCAACGCGCAGTTCTTCACCCCCCTTCTCTTTAACGCGCTGCTCGGCGCTTCCCCTGCCGATCTGGGCTTTAACCGGGGTATCTCGATTTACTCCTGCGAAGCCGGCGAAGCAAAACCGTCCCCGGTTCTTTTCGCCCAGGCCAAGACCCGACTTAAGGCCCTAGGCATAGCCCCGGAAGCCGCGATCTATGTGGGAAACGACATGCTCAACGATGTCTACGCCGCGTCTTCCGCCGGCTTTAAGACCCTGCTCTTTGCCGGGGACGCCCGTTCCCTGCGCCTGCGGAAGGATACCGCTTTCCTCCGGAACGTCCGCCCCACCCGTGTAATCCGCCGCCTTGCGGACATCCCCGCCCTGTGCGGCGTTTCTTCCCCCTGCGCGGACTAAACTGAGGTTCACATGCGGCCCAGGAATCGCCGATACTAAAATACTGAAATGTCTTTTAACGAATTGTGGGACCTTATAGTACAATTACTCATCTCCTGGCAGATAATCGGCGTAACGGTTGTGGTGTTCTTCTATTTCTATCTCGTCTCCTCTGTTGGCCGGAGGCGCTACAGAATCCGCGTTTCCTCATCCGCCTTCCCTAAGAAAGCGAAAAAAGTCCGTAAGGCGCCTCCCGCGGCGAAGAAAGAAGATTTGGCAGACGACGGCGATGATTTAAAGGGCAAGAAACCCGGCTGAACGGGGGGGATGCCCTAAAGCGGGTCTTTTCCCCAGGGCGAGCGCATTAAAAAAAGAATACCCCCGCCGGGGCTCCGGTGCTGCCGGACCCCGGTTTTTTGATCAGAAACCCGGGTTTGTGCTGCGCAAAAACATTTTTCCGCACCGCAAAAACACTTTTCCGCACCGCAAAAACATTTTTCCGCAGCGCAAAAACACTTTTCCGCACCGCAAAAACACTTTTCCGCACCGCAAAAACACTTTTCCGCAGCGCAAAAACACTTTTCCGCACCGCAAAAATACTTTTCCGCGGCGCAAAAATACTTTTCCGTAGCGCAAAAACACTTTTGTGCAGCGCAAAAACACTTTTCCGCACCGCAAAAATACTTTTGTGCAACGCAAAAACATTTTTGCAGCGCAAAAACCCGGGTTTACACGCCGCAGGCCCCGCCGCTGTCAGAAACCGCGCCAGACATCATGATGAAGTCTGGCGAGGCGTCGTAGCCGCCGCCGTAGCCGCCGGCGGCGGTAAGGGAACCTGTGGCGGCTGTTCCCTAAGAATGTTTAATGCGCTCGCCCTGCCTGCCGTGCGGCAACTCCTAGATCAAACACCGTAATAATGGCATCCTAATCCTAAAATTAAGGAGGCAGGTATGAAGGATGATATATTGATTGAATGGGACGACCGGTATTCTATGCACATCCGGTTTATAGATGATCAGCATAAAGAGCTGATTAACCTGACGAACAGACTGTATAAAGGTTGCCTGGGAGGGGACGAGACGGCCTGTTCCTATTTTATGGAGGCCATCCGCGGAACTGTTGACTATGTTAAGTACCATTTTTCGACGGAAGAAAAGATGCTGGAAAGCATTCACTACCCCGATTTAGCCCAACATAAAAAGGAACATGAAAGCTTTGTAAAAAGGGTCCTGGAAGACGTCAGGAAATTTCAGACGGGCAAAAAATTCATACCCAATGAGTTTGTCCGTTATCTGAAAGATTGGGTACTTACCCACATCGCCATAGAGGATAAAAAATACTCCGAATATATTCTTAACCTCAAGAAAAAGGGGCTTCTTACCACCCAGGCATCCGACACTTAGCCTGATGCGGGCGCTGCTGTGGGGATTCGGGGTTTTCTACGCTCCTTGCGGGGCAGGCCCCCGGCGCGGGCAGCGGTTGAATTCCCCGCGCCCCCGATTATCCAATCCGCCTGGGCTTTCATCAATTCCCAGTCTTTACAAGCACCATCATAAACCGCCGCAAAACCCATTCCCGCAGCGCGCGCCCCCTGCTGGGCGTGATAGGCGTCTTCAAAGACTATACAGTCTGAGCTTTCCAGCCCAAGCCGCCTTGCCGCAGCCAGCCAAATAGCGGGGGAGCTCTTGTCTTCAGGCGACTCGTCGGTGTAGAGGACGGCGGAAAAAAGGGGGCGCAGGTTGTGGCGTCCCAGAAACCCCTCGCAGGCGGCGGGGAAACAGGAGGTAACTACCGCAAGTTTTACCCCCGCCGCGTGCAGTTCCCTAACCAGGGCCGCCGGTTCTTCTTTTAGGGGGACCGTTGCCGTATAGCGTTCCAGAACAAGGGTTTCCCACTGGGCTATCATCTCTTGGGGGGAACAATCAAACCCATAACGGCGGATCACGTACTCCGCGCCGGCATTCAAGGATAATTTGGCAATGTCCGCTTCCAGGTCTTCTCCGGGGGTTTTCCCCTGCGCCGCAAGCCAGTTCCGGCAGAGGCGATCCCACAGGGGCATGGAGTCGGCCAGGGTCCCGTCAAGATCGAAGAGCGCCCCCCGGTACCCGCGGATAGGTCGTTTCATCTCCTTCAATCACTTCCTCCTTCCTCTTTCGTATCCCCTTTTCGCTAACGCCCGCTATCCACGATACGCCGCAGGTTCCGGGCCGCCGCCTCAATATCGGGCTGGGAAAGGATGCCGGAGATGACCGCGATGCCCGCAACAGCGGCCTCCATGACCTGGGCGGCGTTAGCCTCGTTGATGCCGCCTATCGCCGCCACCGGGATATGTACCGCCGCCCGTATCGCTGCCAACCCTTCAAGCCCGATGGATTCGCCTGAGTCGGCTTTGCTGCAGGTGGGGTACACCGGCCCGACGCCCAGGTAGTCCGCCCCTTCCGCCTGGGCCCGCAGGGCTTCTTCCACGGTGGAGGCAGAAAGGCCGATGAACATCCGGCTGCCTGCAAGACGCCGGGCCACGGACAGGGGCAGATCCGACTGGCCCAGGTGAAGCCCTTCGGCGCCGACAGCCAGGGCAATGTCAAGGCGGTCGTTGATCACCAGGGGAAGATGATACGGCCGGGTAAGGGCATGAATCGCCAGGGCAATCCGGTAGAACTCTTCGGTAGAGGCCGTTTTTTCCCGGAGTTGTACCAGGGTAACCCCTCCGGCGATAGCCGCTTCCACCGCCTGGGTAATGGGCCGCCCCAGGGTAAGCGCCCGGTCGGTGCAGAGGTAGAGGCGCAAATCCTGATGGATTAGCATTGAATTTTCCCCCGCTGCCGCAGGCTGTCCCCGGTTACCCGGCAGATGCTGTCTATCAGGGCAACACGGAATGAACCGGGAAGCTGGGCTGTTTCAAAGGCCCGTTCCCCGGCAATACCCATGGCGGCAACGGCGGCAATGGCTGCGGCAAACATGCCGCCCCCCGATTGTGATGCCGCCGCAGCAGCAGCTGCTCCGCAGAGCGCGCCGGTCATACAGCCCGCTCCTGAAATCCGGGTAAGCGCCTCTACGCCGTTGGAAATACGGGCAAGGCGCGTCCCGTCGCTCACCACATCAACCTTGCCGGTGGCCGCCGCGACACAGCGGTATTTGGAAGCCAAATACGCAACCGCCTCTTCGATACCGGGAATCTCGCCGTCAGAATCCACGCCTTTCACTGCGGCATCCTTCCCCGCCAGGGTCATCATTTCCCCCATATTCCCCTTGATGATGGCTATACCGGCCACGTCGTGAATATGGTCCAGAATACGTATCCGCCGCCTGATAGCCCCGCAGCCCACGGGGTCTACCACAATGGGCCGCCCGGCAGCCGTGGCCCCCAGGCTTGCCTCCACCGCCGCCGCTTCCTGTTCCTTGATATAGGTCCCAAAGTTAATATAGAGGGCCCCGGAAAGCCGGGCAAACTCGTAGGCTTCGTCCCAGGCGTCGCACATGGCCGGGGACGCGCCAAAGGACAAGAGGATATTGGCGCAGTCGTTGGTCGTAATGTAGTTGGTAATACAGTGGATCAGAGGCCGCTGTTCCCTCACCCGATCGATAATTTTTGCCGCTTCTTCAATAATCATGCCTGTACCTCCATTCCGGCTCTGCGGTAGAGTTCGGTTAAATGCCCTACCGGCCCAGTCCCTTTTCCCGCTTCGTAGGAATCGGCGATAGCCTGAGTTATGTACTCCTTTGCGGACCGTACCGCAGCCTCTACCGTATCTCCCAGGGCAAGACGGCAGGCGACAGCCGCCGAAAGGGTACAGCCGGTTCCATGGGTGTTTTTGGTGTTGATCCGGCCTGCGCGCAGGAATAGGAACTTCCCCCCAGTCAGGAGGAGATCTTCCGCCGCATCTTCAATTTCAAGCCGGTGTCCTCCCTTAACCAGCACGTTTTTCGCTCCCTTCTCCGCGATGATCCCGGCGGCCCGCCGCATATCTTCCCTGGTTTTAATGGAAAGGCCCGCAAGGATCTCCGCCTCGGGAACATTCGGGGTTACCACATCGGCAATCGCTATCAATTCGTGGACAGCCCGGACCGCGTCTTTCCGTAGCAGCGGGCAGCCGCTTTTAGAGACCATCACCGGATCGATAACGATATTTTTTGCCCCCAGGGAAAGCAGCCGTTCCCTGATAGTTCCGATGATCGCCGCGCTGGAAACCATGCCGACCTTGACGGCATCCACCCGGATATCCTCAAAGACCGCCCGTATCTGGCCGTCCACTATGGCGGTATCGATCTCCTGGATGCCGTAAACCCCTAGGGTATTCTGCACCGTTACCGCAGTAATGGCGCTCATTCCGTATACCCCCAGGGCGCACATGGTTTTAAGATCCGCCTGGATCCCCGCCCCGCCGGAAGAATCCGAACCGGCGATAGTCAATACATTCTTCATACGCCTCCTTATACGCCCCTTTCGGGGGCATAAAAAAACCCCCGGGGAAATACCACGGGGGCGTGTCTAAGCACCGTTAAACCATTCCCTCCGCCGGCATTATCCGGATCAGGTTCAAGGGTCTCAAGCTCCACTCTGCTTGCTCTCAGCCGGACGATTCCAGCTCCCCATTTGCACTATAATTAACCATGTTGATATACCTTGAAGGCGTATCGTGTCAACACAAATTCAGTGCTTTAACATAGTAAGATACGGTAAGAAGCGGCGAAACAAAATACCGGAGCCGCCTGGTCCGTCCCGCGACGCGGGGGATAAGACGGCTCCGGTGAAGTGAAGAAAACTTTGCTGCATGTACAACGTACACCCAACAACTCTATGAATCCGCCGAGAGAGGTTAGCGGCAAATTCCAACACTTATCTATCCGTCCGGTTTGATGTGGACGGATACCGGCCCCTTAAAAACTGTAGGTTACCCCAAGGGCGGGGGTGATTGATACTTCATCGCCGCCGATGCCGTCGAATTCCGCCTTAACAAAGAAGATAAAATTCTTGAAAAAATAGTCAAATTCCGGCGTGATGGTAAGGGTCTTAAACTCACTGTCGATATTCAGTTCTACCTCCCCGTAGAACTGGTCATTGCCATAGGAGACAAGGAAATCCGTACCATCGTATCCGGCCTCCTCAGCAAGCGCAAAGTTAAACGTGGCTTCCAGGCCCAAACCAAAGGAAAACCCAAATCCCAACGTCCCATAAGCGCCAAGAGCAAAGTCATCAAGATAGGTAAGCGGCAGTCCGGCAGTTGCGTAAAAATCACCGGGGTTCAATCCCAGGGTATAGGTAACGCTCGGTTCAAGGATGCTTCCGTCTTCATTGGCCACGCCAAAATCCGACACGGTAACAATGTCGTTCTCGTTGTGCAGAATAAAGGTCAGCCCGTGTATGTCGCCCAGGGAAAGGTTATAACCAAACTCTTCTTCCGCGAACAGAGACTGAGGAACGCCATCCGCAAAATTGAGCGTATAGTCCACCTCGGCGGCTACGTCAAAATCACCGAAAGAATTTTCGTAGACAAGGCCGGGGGTTAGATAGGGAACTGCCCCGTCTTCGACATTAACCCCCGCTACTCCGAATTCCAAACCGGCAGTGAGGCCGATTCCGCCGTCTTCTTCCTCCTGAGCTGCAACAATGCCGGCTGCCAGAGTCAGTACAATCACGAGAACCATAAATTTTTTCATACAGATTCCTCCGTTAGTTAGTCTTACGAAACATTATATAAAATACCAAATACTGTCAAGTATTTTTTCAAATCCAGCTAAGAAAGACGGATTATTCGGAATATCGGTGCTCCCTCTGGTGGCGTACATCTGCTTACCGGACTGCTGATAAAGCGGCGCATAACAACGCCAAAAAAGGTAACTACTATCAGCGCGACCAGTACCGTTCCCGCGATAATAAAATCCACCCATGCAACGGACTCTTTGATGTCCTGCGGGGGGGGCATTTTAAGCTAAAGAGGAGTAGGTAATGGCCGGTTACGTGAACACGATGGTTTTTCCCTCGGTGAGGAAAACGGCTAAAGGGTTACCCCTCCCCCATTCGAACTCATTTTTAAGTTACTATCTCCATACTTTTTTCTTTATTCCCTGTTTTCCTCTTTTCCCCTTTCTCATGGAATCCCCCTGCCGGTCTTTTGGACAGAGGCATACCCGTTCTGCTGGATATTCGTTTCAGGAACGATAGTTTACGGCCCAGTTACAAGGTGTATGTGGCCAACGGCGGCTCGTTCACCATGAAGGCCCGCGCGTCCGGCTATCAGCGGCAATACTGGCAACCGCCGGAGGCGGCACATACCGAAAGAAGACAGGCCCTGCCTGGATTGTCTAGGAGCCTGTTGCGCTTCGCACTTAAATTAAAATGGTATAACTATTGAGCCTGCTCCAAAACCCGCGCCGACTTTCCGCACGCCGATTTTCACGATCGTGAACGCTCCATTTTGTATCGCGTTGGGCAGACCAAGATGACCCTGTTCGTTCTGCCAGGCGATGCCGGAAAGGCGCGTCATCAGCGTGCTTTGCGCCAGCGCGGCGTGGCCGCTGATGCGCCCAGCCCCCATGCGTACTTCAAGAGGCACCCGTTGCAACCGTAGGGAATGGCGCGGCTATCCGGCGTGGCCCTGTCGTGGGCGCGGGGTTCCACTTACCGGGCGGGGCAAGCCCCGCCCGGCTTGCGGTAGTGCTAAGGTGCCCTGCGGACACCCGCACACCCGCAAGCCGCCATTACTCACAAGAAAAGTCTCTTGACACTTTTGTTATAAATAGCTAACATAGTCTCATGTTTTTGACAAAACAGTTACCCATAAACGCAGACTTCCCGCAACTGGCAACAGATTGGCTAAAATAGGAGAAGGTGATCCACAAAGCATGATACGTAATTCATTGTATTATAAGGAATTACGTGAAACGGGGCATCAATGGCCTGTCTCGAAATTTTCTGTAAGAAATAGCTAATTCCTTATAAGACAATGAATTAGTGTTTTTATGAAATTATATAAGATGATGCTCGCAAGGCCAGAATTTTGTAATTCATTGTACTACAAAGAATTAACGATATTTTTTCATCATACTTTGTGGATCACCACCAAATAGGAATGCCTGAGATAGTTAACGCGCTCAAAGAGGCGTGGCAGGAGGCGAGAGAAAAAGGCAAGTCCACAGTACCGGTCCGGGGGAGTACGCGATCCCTTTACGGAGGTGGTAATATGAACCCATAATTACGCCTTTTACACCGCAGCCATAGCCGGATAGAGAAAACTGACAATTTCCCAGTCGGAGACGATCTCCTGTATAATATACTCGCCCTCCGGCAAGGTTTCGGATGCGCGGCTCACCGCCGCATCGAAGGTGTCAAAAACACCCACAATCTGCCGATCGTGTATTATGACATGCTTCATCGTCATAAGAGGGTCAGCGAGCAGTTTATCGAGATTCTCATCAAAATAGCGTATGTTCTCGCGCTGCTTCTCTCTTTCTGGCCCTAATGAGGTGATCAAACAACGTATCATCGCCACCCATAATAGGTCAGATACGCTTTTTAAATGCGTCAAATTCTTCGATAATTTTTGGTATCTTATTCGTTTGAACCTTTCCCGGGCCCATTTCAAAAATCTTCCTTCGTCATCTTTGGATAGCGAATTCTCCGTATATAGTAAGGGCAAAGCTATTGCCCTGTTTTTCACAAAGACACACTTTTTCGATCGTTATACTCTCACTATAAACATCTATCCAAGTATACTCTAATCCGCCTGCCTTTGGCAATCAGGAATTCAAAGTATCACCCATCGGGTTCATCTCTCCAGACGAAAAGGATAAAAGCGGACCAGTTTTCATGGAGAAAACGACTGAAGATGTACCCCAGCGCACTAAAGAAATTGTCCTGGCGGCCAGACCGGTTCCGGGCCCCCCGGTACTGCTCTTCCCCCAAAAACAACAGCGTGTGAAACAGAAACGCCACCAGGTTCATGAGGCAAAAGTTCCCACTCCCATGCTTCTCCCC